>JAPOON010000854.1 GCA_026713405.1 Gammaproteobacteria bacterium | reverse complement strand
GCGCCGCGCCGCGGCGGCGCGGCCCGGCGTCGCGTCGCCCCCACCGCCTCGGGCCCCGGGTGCGGCCCCGCCTCGTCCGCGACATCGCACTGCTCGGCAGCGAGGCCCAGTTCCCCGATCATCGACGCGCCCTTGCCGATGTCGATGTCGAGTACACCGACCCTCGCGCCCCCACCGGCCAGGGAACGGGCGGTTGCACCGCCTATCCCGCTCACGCCCCCCGTGACCCAGGCTACCTGCCCATCGAAATCACCCATGCGATACCCTCCAGGTCACATCATGTTTCAAGCGCGAACGGGCGATGCCCCAGCTCGGCAGGAAAGCAGTACCCGGGTACGAACTTGCCTCATTTGAATACCTTGCCCGCGACGAAGGGGGCTAAATCGGCAGCTCGAACACAGGCTTCAGTTCACCGATCATGGCATCGACACGCCTGGTGAGCGCATCGTGAAAGTTGTGATGCGTGAATATCCAGAAACTGTTCCGGGCAAGCCCGTCGAAAATACAGTCGGCCACCTGGCTTGCGGCGATTCCCGTTTCTTCGCGGAACTTCGAGATTCGGTCATCGGCGCTGCGAGACCCTTGGCCGGTCATGCCCGAGACCCGCTTTTTCCGCACCGCCCCCGGACATACGACGGAAATCCCGATGGGTGAGTTGCGAGACGCCAACTCGTGGAACACGGTTTCGCTGATGCCGATGATGGCGGCCTTGGTGCCGTTGTAGGTGGCCATGGCCGGATAGGCGAGCAGCCCGTTCAGGGAACTCGTATTCACCACGTGCCCGGTGCCGTCCGCGAGCATTCTGGGCATGAAAACCTTCATCCCGTACAGGGTGCCCCACAGGTTCGTGTCGACCATGCGGCGCATGTCGTCCAGCGGGAGTTTCAGCAGCGAGCCCGGCGTCATGGTGCCCGCATTGTTGAATACCAGGTGCACGGCCCCGAAACGCTCATACGCCGAGTCCGCAAGCGTTTCCACATCGGCAAGCCGGCCCACATCGGCCACCACCGACAACACCTGCGCACCCCCGGTTTCCAGGGCCGCCTGAACGGCTTTCAGCCCTGCCGCATCGATGTCGGCCAGCACCACGTTCATGCCAAGCGAGGCCGCCTTGGTCGCAATCGCTTCGCCGATACCGCCGGCGGCTCCCGTCACTACGGCGGTCTTGCCGTGCCAGTCGTCCATCGTCACGCTGCAACCGACCCCTGCATTGTCCACCTCCCGCACGCGCGGCTATAGTGTACCGGCAAAAGAGTTACCTCAAGTGACGTCCATGCCGAAATTCGATTTCGACGGCCCCACCGAAAGAGTCGATCCGGAGCGTGATCGGCAGGAGATTCTGCACGAGATCGAGTTCCTCGATCTGCACAGGTACGTCACGGAACTCGACGTCCAGGGCTACACGGTGCTGGAGCCCGGGGTTGCCGCCCCCCTGGATTACGTCGAGCGGCTCCGCGATGCGGTGCTGAAGGTCTGCTCGGACCGGCTGGCGGGCTTCGATGCCGATGCCGGCATCGTTCGGACCGATCGAGCCGGCGTCAAGGGCGCCTATGCGAACCTTTTCTACCTCATTTTCGAAGGCGCCGTCTTCGAAGAGGTGGTACTAAACCGCGCGGCCATGGCCATCGTCGACTACCTGTGCGGACGCAGTTGCCAGCTTCTGAGCCTGAACGCACAGATCAAGGGCGCCGGCACCCAGGTGACCGCCATGCACAACGATCTCAGCCGCCAGCCTGCCCCGCTGCCGGTATACGCGCAGATGGCGAACGCCACCTGGTGCCTCACGGACTACAGCCGCGAGGGGGGCGGTCTCGCCATGGTCCCGGGCTCGCACCGATGGTGCAGCCATCCACGGCCGGAAGACAGGAATCCACACAAGAACGAAAAGGCCGTTCCGGTCGAAGCGCCCTTCGGATCGCTGATCGTCTGGCACTCCAACACCTGGCACGGCGCCTACAAAAAGACCTCGCCCGGCCTGCGCCTGAACCTGATCATGTACTACGGCCGACCTTACCTGGAACAGGCCGAGATCTACTGGGACAAGGTCACCGACGAGTTTCTCGAGCGCACCCCGCCGAGAATGAAAACCCTGCTCAACCTCGATGCCCGCTGGCCCATCTACACCGATGTGGACATTGACCTGCGGCGCATCTCGCCCCGGGCCGGCGCCTCGGGGATGAGCCTGTTCAGCTGACGGTGGACTTTTCGGGAGGCGTAGCCGCGGTCACAGGCGGCGGGAGCGGCATCGGCGAGGCGCTGTGCCGGGCGCTGGCGGGTGCAGGCATGCAGGTGGCGGTGATCGATGTGAATGGCGATCGCGCCGCGGCCGTCGCCGAACGCATCGGCAACCGCGCACGGCCGTATCCGCTCGACGTTACCGATCGCCAGGCGCTCGATGAACAGGCCGCCGGTATTGAGCGGCAACTCGGCTCGGTCAACCTGCTCTGCGCCAATGCCGGCGTGGTCATGCCATTCGGCTCCGTCATCGAACGCAACGATGCCGACTGGCAATACGTGCTCTCGGTGAATCTGTTCGGCGTGATTCACACGGTGGATGCCTTCATCGAGCAGCTTCGCCGCAATGCCGGCAATGCCCACATCCTCGTGACCTCTTCCATGGGCGGGCTGGTGATCGGCGGGCACATTCCGCTCGGACCCTACACCGTCTCCAAGTACGCGTGCGTCGGCTATTGCGAAGAACTGCGGTCAGCGCTGAGCGAGGCGGGAATCGGCGTGTCCATGCTGGCGCCGGGCGTGGTCAACACGGAAATCATGCACAACTCCAGCGAGACCCGGCCCGGCGCCCTCGGCAGCCAACCGCCGCCGCCACGCCAGCGCGGCTATGTCTCGCCCCGTCTGGCGGCGGTGGCCGTCACCCCGGCCCAGACGGCCGAAACTGCCTTGGAAGGGATGCGCAACAACCGCTTCTATATTCCCACCCATATCGATGACGCGGGCCGGCTGAAAGACCACTACGACGCAATCCTTACCGAGATGTCCGGTCAGGGTCACAAGGGGGGGATTAGAGGGGTGGAGGAGCTGAATGGCTAGCAGTATTCGCTCTGGGGACCGACGCGTAGGCGCACCATGCTGACTTACGTGCTGATTCACGGGGCCGGCAGCACGCGGCAGGCCTGGGACCCTGTCACTGCGCATCTGCGGCACCCGTTCCTGGCAGTCGACCTGCCCGGGCGCAACGACAAGCCGGGTGATCTCGACACCGTTACCGTTCGCGATTTCGCTGCCTCGGTCGTCGACGACATGGATGCCCAGGGCATTGGCTCCGCCGTAATCGTCGGCCACTCGCTCGCGGGATTGACCCTGGTCACCCTGGCCGGACCCATCCCCGAACGGATTGCCCACCTGGTCTTCGTCAACAGCGTCGTGCCGCCCGACACCCAGCGCCACAGCATCGCCAATCTGACTGGTTGCGGCTGCCCGGTGAATGTCATCGGGATCGAGGCCGGGCACATGGTCACGCGCAACCGGCTCGAAGAGCTTGCCCGATTGCTCGACGCCGTCGCCCCACCCGGCGTGGCCGCCTCTTGAACACCGGAGAAGCATCGATGGACGTTGCCGAAAAGATTCCCGTTGCACAGGCCGCCCGCCGCAAACCCCTCGGACGCAGACTCGCTCCGTTTCGCAGCAAGCGTGAAACGAGCACCAGTCATCGTGTTGCACGCACGGGAGACCCATCATGAAGTTCTGGCAATTCCTGCGGTTCGCGCCACCGGAGATGCTACCCCGGCTGGCGCAGATCGCCGAAGACGCCGGCTTTCACGGCGCCATGCTGGTGGACCACATGTTCGTTCCCGAGCAATTCGACACCACCGGCACGCTCTACAGCACCGGCCAGGACGGCACGCCGTTCTGGGGGGAAGAGGATCCCTGGCCGGACCCCTGGGCGGCCATTGGCGCCATGGCTGCAGTCACCTCGCGCCTCAAGTTTTCCACCTGCATCTACATCCTGCCGCTGCGCAACCCGTTCGATGTGGCCAAATCCCTGGCCACCCTGTCGGTAATGACCGGCAACCGGGTGGCGCTGGGGTGCGGCGCGGGCTGGATGAAGGAAGAGTACGCCGCCCTGGACATCGACTTCGCGACCCGCGGCCAGCGCTACACCGAGATGCTGGAGGTCATGCAGTTCCTGTGGCGCAGGGAGATGGTCGAGTATCACGGCGAGATTTTCGACTTTCCCCGGCTGCAGATGTCGCCCGCGCCCACCGCGGAGATCCCCATCTACCTAGGCGGCAACGCAAAAGTCGCGAAACGGCGCGCCGCCCGTTTCGCCAACGGCTGGATCACGCATAAATTCCGGCGCAGCGAAATCGCCGGAATGGTGAGCGAGATGAAGGACATGCTCGGTGCGCAAGGCCGCGCCAACGAACCTTTCGAGATCATCGTGCCGGCCGGCAGCAGCATGGACGCCTACCGGCAGTTTCAGGACGAGGGCGTGACCGGTATCGTCAACCTGCCGACGCTGGACGAAGTGGGGCCCCGGGCAAGCCTGGACGACATGACCCGCTACATCGAGAACTACGCAAACGCCTTTATCGGCAAGGTATGAGACTCAGCCGCCGGATTCGAACAGCGCCCGGATATCGACCAGCTTGGGTTTCATGGACGGCGTGCGCGGCATGTCGTCGATGAAGCTGAAAACTGCCGGAACCTGGTAAGGCAGCATGTTTTCCCGCGCCCAGGCGCGGAGTTCGTCCACCGACAGCTTGGCTCCCTGCCTCGGCACTACCGCCGCCGCTGGCACGGCACCAAGGCGCTTGTCGGCAATGCCCACCACGCAGACCTCGCGCACGTCGGGGTGACGCTCCAGGATCCGCCCGATTTCCTCACCGTGCACCTTGAAGCCGCCGCGATTGATGGCGTTGTCGGTGCGGCCGGTGATCCACAGAAACCGGTCTTCATCCAGCTTCGCCAGGTCGGTGGTGCGAACCCACTTGCCGTCCCACACGAATTCGCCCCGCAGTTCCAGCACGCCTTCGCTGCCGAACGGCAGCTCCGCGTCACTGTCCGGGTCTACCACCCGGGCATCGTAGTTGGGATGCAGGCGGCCCACAGAGCCGCGGTGCGTTTCCCAGTGCTCGCGGGATTCATCGATCGTCCAGCCCGCCACACCGGTGAATTCCGTGGAACCATAGGTGGTCAGCACCGGGATTCCCCAGCGTTGCATGACCGCATCGATTGTTTCCGGGCTGGTGGCCGCGGTGCCCGCGCGAAACGCAATGAGACTGGACAGCTCATCGGCGGTCACGTCCGACTCCAGCAGCATGAGCAGGCCGCTGGGCGGCACGCCGGCCGCCTTGGGCCGGTGCCGGACCATCGCCCGGCGAAATTCCGGCACGGTGAACCGGTCCAGCATGCAGATTCTGAAACCGCCCATGACGCCGTTGATCAGCCCCCACAGGCCCGCTATGTGCACCATGGCGTTCATGTGCAGCATCACGCTCTTGCGCAGCGTCGGCCCGGTATCCAACCGGCGATTGCGCTCGTAGCGCAAGGCGCCCTCCAGGGTCTTGAGCACGCGCTTTCTGGTCAGGGGGATGCGCTTTGGCGGGCCGGTCGTGCCGGAGGTGAGCATGTAGATCACCACATTGGGTTCGGCGGTGAAGTGATCACTGCCGGTTGTCGCATCCAATCCCCCTACGGCCTCCATTACGCCGCCGGCCCCGAGTTCGACTCCCGCGGCGCCAACGTCAAGCGCGGCTTCACGCAAACCGGGGCGGCGCCAGTCCTCTCGTGACGCCACGATCACCGGTGGCCGCAGCTTGCGGATGTCATCGGCGAGGGTTTCATCCGGATAGAAGGGGTTGAGGGTGACCAGGCAACGGTCGCTGGCCACCAGCGACAGTACCAGGCCCGCGTGGTTCGGCGTGTTACGCAATACCGCCCCTACGGCGGCATCCGCCGGCGCGCCCACCCGTTCCAGCGCATCGTCCACGCCCTCGACGATGCCTCGCAGCTCCCCCCAGCTCGTCCACCGTCCCTCGTGTTCGATGGCGGGCGCTTCGGGTTCGATGGTCAGGGTTTTTCGAATGCGGTCGTGGAAGTCAAGCATGTCGATTCCGGTTGGACAGGGTTCAGCGGGTCAATCGTCGACGCTGTCCAGCACAGCCGCCAGTTCCTTTGGCCGGCTGATGGTCGCCATGTGGCCTGCCTCCAATTCGACAACCTCGACCGGGCACCCGCAATCGCGCAGGGTCGCAACGCACTGACGCTGAACCTCCGGCAGGATGACCTGATCGAGCGTCCCCAATACCCAGGTGCATGGCAGCGGGTGGGCCATGATTCCCGCCAGCGAGATGGGCCGATGCAGCGGCTTGCGCGCGTCCTTGACCATGCCCGCGACCGCGAACCGGGCCTGCTCCTCGTCCATGTCGTTGCAGTGGTAGGCGCGGATGGCGTCCGGATGCAGGCTGCGGCCATCCTCGCCTACGCCGTAGCGGTCGACCATTTCCCGGACCCTCTCGCCCACCACGTGGAAGTTGCCCTTGCCGTCGGGCGGCACCACGCAGTTGATGAACACCAGCCGCGCAATGCGTTCGGGAATCAGTTCGGCCAGGGTAACCATGGTTAGCCCCGCCAGCGAGGCGCCGCCGACGATGGCGCGATCGATGCCCGCAGCATCCATGTCATCCACCACGGACCGCGCGAAGTCATTGACCGTGAGTGTGTCCAGGTCTCCGGGTTTGTCACCGCGACCCGGCAGGTCCACGGCCAGCGCCTGGTGCCGAAGGTGTGGCAAGACCCGGTCCCAGCGGCGCCCGGTCCCACCGGCACCATGAATCAGAACATACGGCAGCATCGTCCACCCCCCGATCGAATCGCACCCCCCGGCCGCACTGCCGCATTTGAGGTTCCTCAATAAAGTATATTCCGATACCATCAACGCTTGCACGATGGCGAGATCAGCGCAAGTCAGCCAGGCTCGAAACGCACCCAGATTTCCGACCGACGACGCCAGCCACGAGCGTTTCCGGCACGGCGCAGCGCATGGCGTTGTACACATGCCGCCGGTACGGAATCGACGCGGTACGGGCATGGCGGTCTGGAATCCTTGAACGGCCTTTACGTGGACAGATGAGTCGCATTTTCAAACAACGCCTCCAAGTTGCGGAGCAACTTGATCGCCTCGCCTGGCGATGCGCCTAGACCTCTTGTTCGCGGATCAGGTTTACCCATGAACCATCTGTCACGCCGACAACCGCCTCCTTTGGGGACCGAGTCACCGCCACGTTCGTCATGGCATTGAAGTTCGAACGGTTGACCGCCAACATCGGGGCTCGCGTCAGGGGCTTTGACCTGTCCACGACAGGCGATTCGGACAGTGAGCAGGCGCTGCGCGGCGCGTTGCGGCGCTACAAGCTGCTCACCTTCCACCTGCCGGGCTTTTCCGCCGCCGACCAGGTCCGCCTGGCCGGCATATTCGGCGAGATCAGCACTCGCCGCACCTC
>JAPOON010000853.1 GCA_026713405.1 Gammaproteobacteria bacterium | reverse complement strand
GTCATGGCATCGGCCGGGGGCGGCGCCGCCTCGCGCCCGGCCGGCTTCTGTGCCTTCCCATCGCCGTCTTCCGCGCCCTCGGCGCTGTCCTGGCCGTCCTGGCCGTCCTGGCCGTCCTGACCGTCCTCGGCGCTGCCCTGCCCACCGTTCCCGTCTTCCGCCGGGGGCGCGGGGCGGAACGGCGAAGGCGACCGGGGCGGCGGCTGTTGGGGCGCAATGCTCACTGGCGTCGACGAGCCGATATTGGTGGCCGGCGCCATGGCCGCGATGTGGCTGGCATAGGCGATATAGGTGCCCGCGCTGGCCGCCCGCGCGCCGCTCGGCGATACATAGGTAACCACCGGAATCTCCGAGGCGAGAATGGCCTTGACCAGGTCGCGCATCGACTTGTCGAGCCCGCCCGGCGTGTCCATGCGGATCACCAGCGCCTCGGCATCCGCCGCTCCGGCATCTTCAATGGCCCGTATGACCAGGTCGACACTCGCCGGCCCCACCGCGCCGTCCAGGTCCACCAGCCACACCGCGCCCGCATCGGCATCCTCGGCAGCCGGCACCGAAACGGCCGCTGCCAGCCCCAGCGTCACGACGAATAACAGCCAGCTACGCATTCCTGCCCGCAGTGTCCACAACAGCAACGATCTTACTCCAACCCGTATACCGGGGCACACCGCAAACCCCGGCTGGAAGGCCTTGTCGAAGGGCTTCGCGTCTCCCTGAAGGTCGCGCTGGCGCCCCAACTCGACCGCCAGGCGTAGCGAACCAGCCGCGGCGCGTCAGCCGGAATCCGCCACCGGCCGCAGGTCCGGCAACACGTATGCCTGATCCGCCAGGTCGGCCCGCACCACTTTCTTGTCCATCTTGCCGGTGGAGGTGAGCGGAATGCTGTCTACGTACAGCACATCGTCAGGCAGTTGCCACTTGGCGAACGCCGATGCGCAATGAGCCAGGATCGCCTTCGCGCTCACCTGCCGGCCGGGGTCCGGCACCACCAGTGCCACCGGCCGCTCGTCCCAGCGGGGGTGGGGCTGGGCCACCACGCAGGCCTGGGCAATGCCGTCCAGCGCCACGATGTGGTTCTCGAGGTCGACGCTGGAGATCCACTCGCCGCCGCTTTTCACCAGGTCTTTCGACCGGTCGGAGATGATCAGGTATTCCTCGGAGTCGATCGTGCCCACATCCCCGGTGATCAGCCAGCCGTCGTGGAACTTGTCGGGCTGCGGATTCCTGTAGTACCCCGAACACCCCCAGGGCCCGCGCACCAGTATTTCGCCCACCGACTTGCCGTCGTGGGGCAGCCGGTTGAAGTCGTCGTCGAAGATGTCCAGTTCCAGCCCCGGCATGAGCTGGCCGGCCTTGGCGACGTTCTCGAACTGCTCGTCCTCGGAGATGGCGAGCTGGCTGCGCTTCATCACCCGCCGCGACAGGGTCGCCAGCGGCGACGTTTCCGTCATGCCCCAGCCCTGCACCATCTCGACGCCCAGCGCATCCCAGTACCAGCGGATAAGCGACGGCGGCGGCGCCGAGCCACCGCAGGTGAGCCGCTGCAGCGCCGACAGATCGTAAGCGTCCGGGTTCGCCTCGATGGCTGCCTTCACGCCCTGCCAGATGGTCGGCACGCCCGCCGAAATCGTCACTTGTTCCGAAACGAGCAGATCGAGCAGCCGAGCCGGGTCCATGAACCGGTGCGGCATCACCTGCTTGCAGCCCAGCATGAGCGCCGACCAGGGAATGCCCCAGCCCATGGCGTGGAACATGGGCACGACACCCAGCACCGTATCCGCCCCCGACAGGCCCATGGAATCGACCATGCACTCCGTGAGGGTATGCAGGTACTGGGAACGGTGCTCGTACTCCACGCCCTTGGGATCGCCGGTGGTGCCACTGGTGTAGCACAGGCCCAGCGGTGAGTTCTCGTCGATCTGCGGCCACTCGTAATCGGTGGGCTTGCCGGCGATGAACGCCTCGTAATCCACCGCCTCCGGCAGGCTGGTGGTCCAGTCCTCGAACCCCTCCTCGGTCGCCACCACCACCCGCTCCACCGTGGGCATCGCGTCCTTCAGCGGCTCCAGCAGCGGCAGCGCATCGGCATCCGCAATGATCACCCGGTCGCCCGCGTGGTTGACGATGTACTCCAGGTCCTTCGCGCCGAGCCGGATATTCAGCGTGTGCAGCACCGCGCCCATGCCGGCGCAGGCGTGATAAGCCTCAAGGTGCCGCGAACCGTTCCACATGAAGGTCGCCACCGGGTCGCCCACCCCGATGCCCGCATCGCTGAGCGCGTGCGCAAGCTGATGCGCTCGGTCACGCGTCTGCCGGTAGGTCTGCCGCCGCACACCGGCCGCGGTGGCCGTCACGATCTCCTCGTTCGGCGCCACCCGGGCGCCACGCTCGACCAGGGTCGCCATCAACAGTGGCGTGTGCTGCATCGCCATAATTTCAATCCTCTGGAAACAGGTTCAAGAGCAAGCGAGTTTAGCCGCTTCCCCAGGTTTGCAAAGACGGCAGCCAAAACAACTGTCGCCGGTTTTTCGATAGAGACCGCACTTCAGCGCGCCAAGAATCCACCGAAAGCGCGCTCGCTTCGCGTGCAGGAGGCCCGCACCGTATGCCCGCTCGGTGTCGGGACAGGCCACCCTCAGGCGTCAGCCAGCGCCGCCTGCTTCGCCCACTTGTAATCGGCCTTGCCGTTCGGCGCCCGCCGCACCTCCCCGACGAAGACGATGCGCCTGGGCAACTTGTATCCGGCAAGATGCTGCCGGGTGAACTCGATGACCTCTCCTTCCCCGGCCGACGGCTCGCCGCGGTACGAAGCCACGGCGACCACTCGCTCGCCGAACCGGTCGTCCGGCACCCCCACCACCAGGCAATCGGCGATCTCCGGGTGGCGCTTCACAGCCTCTTCCACCTCTTCGGGAAACACCTTCTCGCCGGCGGTGTTGATGCAGACGCTGCCGCGGCCGAGCAACCTGATCGTGCCGTCCGCCTCCACGGTGGCGAAGTCGCCCGGGAAGCTGTAGCGAACGCCGTCAATCTCCCGGAACGTGGCCGCGCTCTTGACCGGGTCCTTGTAGTAACCGAGCGGTACCATGCCGCTGGTGGCGACCATGCCCATCTCGCCGGAGCCCGGTTGCACCTCCCTATCGTCCTCGTTGAATACCTTTACGCCCTCGTTGAGCACGAAACTGGCGGTCTGCGTGGGCGCATCGCGGCTGGTGAAGCTGCCGCCCATGCCGCCCTCGGTGGAGCCCATCATGTCGGCCAGCACCATGTCGTGGTGCCTCAGCAGCCCCTGCTTGGTCTCCGCGCTCCACATCACCCCGCTCGACATGATCTGCTTCACGCTCGAGATGTCGTAAGGGCTGCCCCGTTCCGCCCCGGCGTCCAGGGCGGCGAGCATGGGTTTTGCGAACGCATCGCCCACGATGACGATGTCCGTCGCCCGGTGCCGCTGCACCAGGGACCAGAGGTGGTCCGGGTCGAGCCCCAGCTTCGGCATCAGCACCACCGCGCCGCCCAGCGACATGTGTATGAAGCAGGCGAGCCACATGCCGGTGCCGTGCATCAGCGGGCAGGCACACAGCACCACCGACGATGCGTCGCCGGCGGCCTCGATGAGCCCCTTCAGTTGGGCCGGAGACTCCAGGGGTTCGTGCTCCTGCATGGCGGCGACCATGTTGAGCAGGCCCGCACAGAAGTCCCCGTTGGGGTACATCACGCCCTTGGGCATGCCGGTGGTCCCGCCGGTATAGAGCATGTAGACATCCGACGCCTCGCGGGGAATGCGCTCCATGGGCCGGGCATCGCGAATCGCCGTCTCGAAGTCCAGGGAGCCGTCCAGCAACGCCTCGGTACCGTCGTCCACCTGGATGTACGTCCTGAGCCCCGGCAACCGGCCCCGGATCTCCTCGATGCGCGAGGCATAGCAGGCCTGATAGACCAGCACTTCCGAGTCCGAATTGTCCAGCAGGTAGACCAGTTCGTCCGCGGTATAGCGGTAGTTGACGTTGATCGGGCAGGCACGCAGCTTGAAGGCGGCGTACTGGGCTTCGAGATATTCGGTGCAGTTGTGCAGGTACAGGCCCACCTTGGTATCCCTGCCGGCGCCGTTCGCCCGCAGCACCGATGCCAGCCGGGCCGCCCGGTCGTCGTATTCGGCCCAGGTGCGCACCACGTCTCCGCAATAGACGGCCGGCCGGTCTCCGACCGTGTCCGCTACCGCTTCCCACACCGTTGCAAAGTGAAAGTCCATCCGTCCTCCTGGTATTCCACCAGGAACAAAGCCGTCCCTTTCCCGACAAGACCAATTCAGCCAAACGTTAGCGGATTCGGCCACTCTTGGGAACCAACGCCCTGGCAACAGGTCAAACGAGTCAATGGGCATAAGCCCGCATCGGCCGCAAGGCCCCGGTTTCAACGCCATACGGGATGCTAAGCGGGAGGCCATACGGGAGGCCATACGGGAATACAGCCGGCAGTTGCCCAAGCCTGGCACGGCTCTTGTATGCCTCCCGTCCAATTGGAACAGGAGACAGACGTGGTCACCAGAAACTCGAGCTTTCGACTCTCCAGAATCAGCTATCCCCGGGCAACGCTCTGGGCAATGATACTGCTCGCGCTCGTATTCCTGTCTTTCGGCCTTGTCGCGGAAGCGTTGCCGATCAATAGTCAATAACTATCGAAACCATAAAAACAATCGTCTTTAAATATGGTTCCCGCACCCCCACAATAACACTCGAACACCCATCGAGGAGCCTGCAATGAGCGACAAGATCGACATCGGCATCAACGACGAAGCCCGCGCGGAGATCGCCGCGGGGCTGAAGCGCCTGCTGGCCGACACCTACACGCTGTACCTGAAAACCCACAACTACCACTGGAACGTGACCGGCCCGCGCTTCCGCGACCTGCACCTGCTGTGGGAAGAGCAGTACACGGAACTGGCAGTGGCCGTGGACGATGTGGCCGAGCGCATCCGCACCCTGGGCCACCCGGCGCCCGGCACCTACCGGGAGTTCGCGGGCCTCACCAGCATCCATGAACCGGAAACCGTGCCCGATGCCGAAGGCATGCTGCGCGACCTGGTCTCAGCCCAGGAATCCGTCGTGCGCACCGCGCGGGAGATCCTCCCCCCGGCCCAGGACGCCGGTGACGAGTCAAGCGCCAGCCTCATCGCCGACCGCATGGTGGTCCACGAAAAGGCAGCCTGGATGCTGCGCAGCCTGCTGTAAACCCGACGGGGTAGCCAGGAGTTTCCACCCCGGCGCGCCGGGACGCTAAAGCGGCGCGCTAGAGCGCGGGGAACAACGCCGGGTTTCAGGAAAGAGTTCGCATGCGGGG
>JAPOON010000852.1 GCA_026713405.1 Gammaproteobacteria bacterium | reverse complement strand
TTCCAGCTTTCATGGCGCCGCAATTCAGGCCACATCACGGCTTCCGACGGCGGACACCGTACCCAGATACTTCCCGAGCGGCAGATCCAGGTGTTTCACGGGGACATGTACGACTGCGAGCCCGGGGAGCCGTTGCACGAGGCGGCCCAGGCCTTTGCCGCATCGGCCGCGCAGTACGCCTTCCTGGTTGCCTGCGAGAGCAGGATCAGCATGCACCAGCACGGCCCCTACCATCTGGGCGAGAACCGGGAAATGCTGGTGCGGGATTTCGTCGACCTGGCCGAATGCGACCTTCCGTGGCTCGACGGCGTCGCCGAAAACGTCCCCTACACCAACCTCACCATGCCTGTTGCCACCGAAGGGGTGCACTTCAACATCATTGACGACTGGGGAAGTTTCGCGGCCGAGCCGGAATTCCAGGGCGAGCACATAAGGGGCGTGGGCCTGTATACCTCCGATCCGCTGTCGGACGGCTACGAGCCGGTGGGGATGGGCAGCAAGGAGGAACTGACCCGCACCTTCCAGGACCTGGACGAGAAGCTCAAGGATGCCATGGCGAGCCTGTGGAGGCGTGTCGCCGGCTGGACGCGCGATCAGATGCTCGATGCGGGCGCCATCACCTACTACGCCATCATCAAGGATCTGGCGCACATTGCGGGTTGCTACGATCCCGACGACTGGATCAAGATCGATGCGAGGGCAGAGCGTTTCCGTCCGCTGCTCAACGACGAATACAGCCGCGACATGCTCGGCGACATCTGCGTGGGCAGCAGTCCCAGCCACCAGATGTACGAATACCTCATGATGCGGCACTCCAACCTGCCGCAGCGGATCTATTCGCCGGTGCCTTATTCCATCCTGGTGGACGGCGACTACGCGCCATCGGTCGGGGGAATTCAACCGGGCGTCACCTACCTGGATACCAAGCTGGACCGCTACCGGACAACCCGGGGTACGTTCGGCATCGAGGAATACAATCGCAGGGTTCGCGAGGCGCGGCCGAAGACGCACGAAGACCGCTATCGCTTCCTTTGTGAGCCGTCGATCAAGTACCAGTATGACGGCGCGACGGCGGACGAGTTATACAAGCTCCATCAGGAAAATTCACGCAACCTCAAGGGCAGGGGCGCCGGCTTGCGGCGTGCCGATATCGACGCGTTGCGCGGCTGACGTCAGAACCAGGTAGCCGACTTTGCAGATTGGGAGTTTGATACGCCGGGCGGCGCGTCACTACGGTGAGGCGGCCTGTGTCACCGAGGGCGATACGACCCTGAGTTTTCGTGACTTCGATACGGCAACGGATCGTCTCGGCAATGCGCTTCTGGCCACTGGGCTGAAACCCGGCGATCGTGTCGGTGTACTGCTGCCCAACGGTATCGATTGCCTGGTGGCTTACTATGCCCTGGCGAAAGCGGGGCTGGTCAGGCTCGGGCTGAATACTCGTGAAACCCTGGAGAACCACGAGTACAAGCTGACCGAAACCGACGCCCACGCGGTAATTCACGGTGGCGAGGAACGGTTCGGCCTGGATGTCGAAATCGACCGCCCGCGCCTGAGGGATATGGTCGTGAACGGCGACGATGCCCCCTGCTGCGTCGACCGCCCGATGGATGCGCCGTACCGGATCGGGTTCACCGGCGGCACCACCGGGCGGCCCAAGGGCGTGGTGTTGACCACGCGTGGCGAACTCTCGGAAATCTCGGCGTTTCTCACGGATCTGATACCGGATATCCACTCGGACGACGTTTTTCTGCACGCGGCTCCGATCGCTCATGCTTCAGGGGCGTTCTTTCTGCCCGCCATCGAGCGCGGCGCACATTCCGTGATCATGCCGGCCTTCGACCCGGAGCAGTTTCTGCGCCTGGCGGAGCAGAGCCGGGCCAGCCTCACCTTTCTCGTGCCGACCATGCTTGCCATGATCATGGAGGCGCCCGGAACGGCGGATGCGGACCTGGGTTTCCGGCGCATCGCCTACGGCGCGTCGCCGATTTCACCCGGGGTGCTGGAGCGCGCGGAAGCGCGGTTCGGGCGAATCTTCGCGCAGACTTACGGGCAGGCTGAGAGTCCCATGGTCATCACCTGCCTGAAGCCGGAAGACCACGACCGTTCCGGTTCCTGTGGACGGCCTTTCACCCTTGCGGAAGTAGCGGTAGTCGATCAGGAAGACCGGTTCCTGCCGCCCAATGAACCCGGTGAAATCGTGACCCGCGGGCCGCAGACCATGGCCGGCTACTGGAATCGCCCGGAGGCCACCGCCGAGGCGTTTCGGAACGGCTGGCTGCACACGGGCGATGTCGGCACCATGGATGACGACGGGTATTTCTACATACTCGACCGCAAGAACGACATGCTGATCTCGGGGGGGTTCAACGTCTATCCCCGGGAGGTCGAGGAAATCCTGATGGCCTGCGACGGCGTCCACGAGGCGGCCGTTGTCGGCTTGCCGGACGACATCTGGGGTGACCGGGTACATGCCGTTGTCACGGGACGCTCGGACCTTTGCAGCAAGCAGGTGATGGCGCACGCGAAGGGTCATCTTGCCAACTACAAGCGCCCCAAGGACATCGAAGTCTGGCCGGAGTTGCCGAAAAGCGCGGCCAACAAGATTCTGCGGCGCAGCGTGCGCGATCAGATTCTGAAAGGTGGGCCGTCTTAGCCCGGGTTGGGGACGAGGAGCGCCGACATGCGTGAAAATCACCTGGTTCTGCATGCATTTGCCATCAAGAAATTCGCCTCGATCGAAGATGCCACTGCACTGACCGGTCTCGGCGAGGCTCGCGTGCGAACGCTGGCCGCGGAGGCGGCGGCCGGGGGCCGGCTGAACGAGGTCGACGGCAAGTACATGGTGACGCCGACGGCGCAGATCACCCTGCAGGGCGTCTATGCAAAGGTTTACGCCACGTTGCGCGGCGATGCCGGTTTCCGGGAGGACTACGAGGCCTTCGAGCGCATCAACGACGATCTGAAGCAACTGATGACCGATTGGCAGACGCTGACCATCGCGGGTGAAACCGTGGCCAACGATCATTCGGACCCGGACTACGACGAGCGCATCATCAGTCGGCTGGGAAGGCTTCACGATCGTGCCGAGCGGCTGCTCGGCCGTCTGGCGCAGCACGTGCCCCGTATCGGGTACTACAGCGGGCAACTGCTGGCGGCCCTGGAAAAGGCGGAAGACGGCGACGTTCGCTGGGTGAGCGACGCGACGATCGGCAGCTACCACACGGTCTGGTTCGAGCTGCACGAAGATCTGTTGCGTGTGACGGGCCTGGCGCGGCGCGAGTGAACGACATGCCCTCGGCCTTGTCGGGACGCTGGCTGATAGGGCTCGACGCGATCAGCGGGGCTGCCTTGCCGGACCGGCGTTTGATCGGCGGCAAGGCCTGGTCGATCGCCCACATGCAGTCGTTGGGGTTGCCGACGCCGCCGGCCTTCGTGGTTACCACCGAAGCCTGTTTGGAATATCAACGAAGCGGAACCATTCCGGACGGCCTGGAGTCCGAGCTGCAAGCCGGGATGCGCTGGCTCGAGCAGCGCAGCGGGCGCGGCTTCGGGCACGACGAGAAACCCCTGCTGGTTGCCGTTCGCTCCGGCGCGGCGATTTCGATGCCCGGCATGATGGATACGCTGCTCAACCTGGGTATCAGCGAAGCGAACCTGCCGGCGCTGGTTGCCGAATCGGGGGATGCGGCGTTTGCCCGGGATACGTATCGGCGGTTCTTCCAACTCTACGCCGAGGTGGTGCTGGGAACGGACTGCCCTGAAATGAAGTGCGGTGAAAACCCCGGGGACTGGCGGGCGCAGATCGAGCGCAACGCGCGGCAAACCATTCCCGACGATCCCATGCTGCAACTGCACGCCGCCGTGCGGGCGGTATTCGATTCATGGAACTCGCGGCGCGCCCGCCGTTACCGCAAGCATCACGGCATCGCGGAAGACCTGGGTACGGCGGTGACCGTGCAGCTCATGGTATTCGGAAACTTCGATGAACAGAGCGGCACGGGCGTGTTGTTCAGCCGCAATCCCCTGGACGGGGCGCCGGCGCCCTACGGGGAATACCTCCGCCGCGCCCAGGGCGAAGATGTCGTTTCCGGCCGGCACACACCGGAGTCGCTGGACGATCTGCACGCCCAGTCACCCCGGCTGCATGCACAACTGCTGGCCGCGGCCGGCCGGCTGGAAGATTCCAACCGGGAGGTTCAGGACATCGAGTTCACGGTTCAGAAGGGAACGCTGTACCTGTTGCAATCGCGAACGGCGAAACGGGCGCCCGCTGCCGCCGTGCGCATCGCCGTGGACATGCAGCGCGAGGGCGCCATCGACATCGGCGAGGCCCTGTCGAGGGTCACCCCCGCCCAGGTGCGCAGCCTGCTCAGTCCGAGGTTGACGGCGGAAGCGGCGAGGACCGTGCCGGTTGCGACCGGGAACGGGGTCTCGCCCGGTGTCGGCGCCGGAGTGGTGGTGACCAGCGCCGACGAGGCCGAGCAGCGTGCCAAACAGGGCGAAGACGTGATTCTGGCCACGGCCACCACCTGTCCGGACGATGTTCACGGCATGATCGCCGCCCGTGCCGTGGTCACGGAATTCGGCGGCTCCACTTCCCATGCCGCCGTGGTCGGGCGTTCCCTCGGTCTGCCTTGCGTGGTCGGCTGCGGCGCCGGGGCGGTGACGGCGCTCGGCGGCGAGACCGTTACGGTCGATGGCGGTGCGGGGGGCATCTACCCCGGCATTCTGGAAATCGACCATCCCGACGAGCGCGAGGATGAATGGCTGCGGCAACTGCTGCGCTGGGTGGCGGAGCGAAGCCCGTTGCGCGTACTGCGTCCGGATGAAGCGCCCGACGGGGACATCCTGGATCTCGATGCGCTGGAAGCGGCAGCCGACCCCGATCGGCTGGCCGGCCTGTTGCAGGGGGTCGAGGCTGCGAGGGGCCGTTCCATTTCCAGCGACGAAGGCGTCGCGGCCGCACTTGCGGCAAACCTGCGTTTCATCGTCGCAGAGCCTACACTGCCCCCGCTGCTGGCGGCCGTACAGATGACGGCCGGGCAGGCGGCTACTGTCAATTGACAATCATCCCGATCGGAAAGCCATGGAAAAACGCACCTTTCAGGACATCAACGCGCTGATAGAACTGTTCGAAAACTCGGACTGGCGGGAACTGTCCATCGAGGTGGAGGACTTCAGCCTGCACCTTTCCCGTGACGAGGCCACCGCCGGTCTGGCACAGCGGCCATCCATTCCCGCTCGGGAAAAGCCGCGGGACGCTACCACCGAGGCACCGCCTGCCGAGGAACCCGCAGCCGCGATAAAAAGCGTGGATGGCGAGGAACTCGACGGATTGACCGTAGTCCGCGCCCCGAACCTGGGCCTGTTCTACCGTTCGCCGAAGCCCGGGGCGCCGCCCTATGTGCAGATCGGCGAGGAAGTGAGCGAGGACACCGAGGTCTGCCTGATCGAAGTCATGAAGCTGTTCACACCGGTGGTCGCGGGAGTCAGTGGCGTCCTGCGCCGTATCTGTGTCGAGGACGGGGCCCTGGTGGAGTTCGATCAGCCGCTGTTTTACGTCGAACCCCTAGCCGGAACTACTCGTGAATAAACTACTGCGGTCGTCAATAGCAGCGAAAACGCAGGGCGTGCTCCCGCCGCGTGCTCGACGTGCTGTCAAGCACGCCTGTGCGCGCTCTGGTCCGCGCCACTCTGCGTTTTCACTACTCTTGCCAACCTCGCTACGTTCATTCACGAGTAGTTCCGGCTAACCTGACCCGACCGCGATGAAACGCCTGTTCGTCGCCAACCGGGGAGAGATCGCGGTGCGAATACTCTCCGCGGCAAAGTCCGTTGGGCTGGAAACCGTACTGGGCGTTTCCGCTGCGGACAGGAACGGCCTCGGCCCGGACCTCGCCGACCGCGTGGTGGTACTCGGGCCGGCCGTTCCCGCGCGCAGTTATCTCGACGAGAACCTGACCGTGCAGGCGGCGAAGTCCACCGGTTGCGATGCCCTGCACCCGGGCTACGGTTTTCTCTCGGAACGGGCGAGCCTGGCCCGTCTTTGCGAATCGGAAGGCATCGTGTTCGTCGGCCCTCGGGCGGAGACCATCGATGCGCTGGGCGACAAGCTCAACGCCCGCAAGCTCGCCGCCGCCTCGGATGTGCCTCTGCTGCCCGGCACGCCGGCCTTGCACTCGGTGGAGGAAGCCTGTGGCGACGCGGAGGAAATCGGCTACCCGGTGGTCATCAAGGCCAGTGCCGGCGGCGGCGGCCGGGGCATGTTCCTGGCCGATTGCGCCGCTGACATCAGGGGCGGTTTCACCAGGGCATCGGAGGAAGCCCGGGCAGCCTTCGGCAGCGGCCTGATGTACATGGAGCGTTTCATACGCAGCGCCCGCCATGTTGAAGTCCAGGTATTCGGCGACGGCAACGGCAAGGTGCTGCACTTCGGCGAACGCGACTGCTCGGTGCAGCGGCGCTACCAGAAGCTGATCGAGGAATCGCCGTGCGCGATTCTGCCCGAGGGCACCCGGGGGCGATTGCACGGTGCCGCCGTCAAGCTGGCCTCCGACCTGGCGTACCGGAACGCCGGTACCGTCGAGTTTCTCTACGATTCGGACACCGACGAGTTCTTTTTCATCGAAGTCAATGCCCGGATACAGGTCGAGCACCCGGTCACCGAGCTTGTCTCCGATGCGGACCTCGTGGCGCTGCAACTCAGGGTCGCGTTCGGAGAGCCCCTGGAAATGTCGCAGTCGGAGATCGAATTGCAGGGGCATGCCATCGAGTGCCGGATCAACGCCGAGGACCCCGACCACGGCTTCCGGCCCGCGCCCGGCGACATCACGAGCTGGAACCCGCCGGGCGGCGATGGCGTACGGCTCGATACGTACTGCCGTGCGGGCGAACGGGTTTCTCCCTACTACGACAGCATGATCGGCAAGCTGATCGCCCGCGGCGCCGACCGCGACGATGCCATCGGCCGGCTCGACCGCGCTCTGGGCACCTTCGAAATTGGCGGATTGAGAACGAATCTGGCGTTGCAGCAATTCGTGGTGCAGCACCCGGATTTCCGGAACAACGCCATCTCGACGCGGTGGCTTGAACAGACCGGCCTGCCGGCGTTCGCCGAACGACAACAGGAAGCACATCATGGCGCACATTGAATTCCTCGACACCACCATGCGTGATGGCCAACAGAGCCTGTGGGGCATGGAGATGCGCTGCGGCATGGCGCTGCCCATTGCGCCCACCATGGACCGTACGGGGTTCCGGGTCATCGACCTGACCGGTTCGTCCATGTTCGAGGTGCTGATCCGCGTAAATCACGAGAATCCCTGGGAGGGGCTCGACCTGCTTACAGAGGCAATGCCCAGAACCCCGATCCGGGCCGGCATGCGGTCCAATGCCTCTGTGACCTTCGGGGTGACCCCGGACGCGCTCATGGATGTGTGGATGCGGCAACTGAACGAGCACGGCTGCCGTTCCTTCTGGGTTTACGACGTGCTGTTCAATATCGACAAGATGCACCGCCTGGCCAAGGTGGCCAAGGAGTACGGCTCGGAGGTCGCGGGGTCGATCATGTTCACCTCGAGCCCGGTACACACCGACGACTACTATGCCGACAAGGCCGACCGGCTCTCGGTCTGCCCGGACATCGATACATTGCTGCTCTACGACACGGCGGGCGTTCTCGAGCGGGAACGGATGAAGACGCTGGTGCCGGCGATCCTGGCCAAGTCCCGCGGCAAGCCCGTCGAGTTTCACTCGAACAACATCCTGGGCATGTCCGGAAAGGCCTACTGCGACATCGTCGAGTTCGGGGTCACCATATTGCACACGGCCACCCGCCCCATGGCGAACGGCCCCGCCGTACCCTCCACGGAGATCATGACCCGTAACATGACCCTGCTCGGGCACACCCACGACATCGACGTTTCCCTGCTGCCCCCGGTGGCGGAACACTTCGAGAAAGTGGGCCTGGCAGCGGGCTACCGGGTGAACCAGCACAACGAATACGATGTTCTTGCGGCCAGGCACCAGATTCCCGGCGGCATGACCGGAACCCTGCGGGCGCAGATCGCCAAGCACAACCTGAGCGACCGCCTGGACGAGATCCTGGAGGAGACGGCTGTGGTGCGCGAGGAATTGGGCTACCCCGGAATGGCTACGCCGTTCTCCCAACTCGTGGGCATCCAGGCGGTCTTGAACCTGGTGACAGGCGAGCGCTACAAGATCGTTCCGGACGAAGTCATCCAGTACGCGGCCGGTTTCTATGGAGAATCCGTGGCGCCGATCGACGAAGACATACTCGACCGGATCATGGCGTCACCGCGCGCCGACAAAGTTTTGGCGTCACCACCGGAAGAACCGACCCTCGAAGAACTGTTCAAGCGCTACGACACCCGGGACCCGGACGAACTGATCCTGCGCGCCCTGATGCCCGAGCCGGATCTGCAGAAAATGCGTGCCGCGGGGCCGGTTCAGCGAAGCTATCCGGTCATGTCCACGCCGGAACTCGAGCAGGCGCGGCAACTCTTGAAAACCGCCCGTTCGCCGTTTGTGCAGATCAAGTCGGCGGAGCTCAATCTCACGCTGCGGCGGTAATGACAGCTACCGGGGCAGTCCCTGCTCCAGGTCACCCGTTCACCGCCGCAGCGCGGCGGCATGCGCCTGATCACCGCTGCGCGGCGGCGTAGGCTTCTTCGGGGAAACTGGTCATGCTGCGCCGGCGGCGTTTCAGGTGTTCGCGGCAGGCGCGTTCGGCGCGCTTTTCGTCCCCGGCCAGCACGGCTTCGGCAATGGCTTTCAATCCCTTGAGCTGATTCTCGTGATGCTGGGGGGTTACGTAGGCCTGAAACTGAAGGCGCAGCAGGCTGATCTGCATCCGCGGGATCATGCGCTGCAGTTCCCTGTTGCCGCCGATTTCGTAAAGCGTGTCGTAGAACCGGCGTCTTTCACCGAGAAATGCAAAGGTCTCACCCTGCTTCCCCTGCGCCATCATGCGGTCGTGGGTTTCCTTGAGCCGCTGCCGGTTGTCCCCCTTGTGTATGGATTGCGCCGCCAGCTTGGCTGCCAGCCCGCCGAGTGTTTCCATCACGCTCAGGGTGTCGTTGACTTCTTCCCTGGTGTGCGCGCGGATGTAGGCGCCGCGATGCCGGTTCAGAACCAGCACGCCTTCGCCGGCGAGCCGTTTGAACGCCTCGCGTACGGGGCCTCGGCTGATCTTGAGTTCGCGGGTCAGGTCGACTTCGATCAGGCGTTGGCCGGGAACGAACCGTCCTTTCTGGATACCGCTCAGAACTGCGTTGACGACCCGCTGCGGGGAACTGTCGTCCACATCACGGGATCCCGACAGTTGGCCCCCTACCGTGCCTGCAGGTTTGTCGGACGTGGATTCTGTCTTGGCCAATTCGGTCTTCGCAACGTCAGATGCGCGCCGAGGTTCCACCGTCGATCAGCATCACCGATCCGTTGGTATAGCTCGATTCGTCCGACGCCAGGTACAGGCAGCCGAAAGCTATCTCTTCGGGCGTTCCTGTCCGGCGCATGGGGCACAGGCGGTCAGCCGTTGCCTCATCCTCGAACAGGTGCATGTGCGTGGCGATCATCGGCGTATCGATGAACCCCGGGCAAACGCAATTGCAGCGAATGCCGTCCAGCGTGTAGGCCGCGGTGATCGACCGGGTCAGGTTTATCATGCCGCCCTTGGCCGTCGTGTAGGCGTGGGCGTCGGGATGTCCTTTCACGCCGAGAACCGAGGAGATGTTGATGATCGAGCCATTGCCCTGTTTCTGCATGTGCGGGATCACCAGCCGGGACATGAAGAACACGGAATCGAGGTCGATGGCGGTGCCCTCCCGCCACAGTTCCGGCGTCGTATCGGTAATGGACCCCATGGAGCCCGGCACCTTGGGCTCCAGCGAATAGCCGACGCCGG
Organism: Gammaproteobacteria bacterium; assembly: GCA_026713405.1. The sequence goes on along the minus strand of JAPOON010000852.1, from coordinate 6,156 downwards.
CTGAGTTCACCAGAACGTCCACCCGGCCGTAGGCCTCCACCGTGGCATTGACCAGAATTTCCGCCCCCTCGGGAGTCGACAGGTCCGCGGCGACAACGATGCCCTCGCCGCCGTCGTCGGTTACGCCTTTGAGAACCTCGTCCAGATTGCTCTGGGTCCTGGAACACCCTGCCACCCTGGCGCCCTCGCGGGCAAAAAGCTCCATGCAGGCGCGCCCGATTCCGGTTCCGGCCCCGGTTACGATGGCAACCTTGTCGTCCAGTCGTCCCATGGTTTCTCCTATTTTCGAATGTGTTCCCTTCAAGTGCCTTGCCGGCGAACTCGCCTGCCGTTAACTGCGCCGGAAGATAACGCTCTGTAACAGAATCACATGCGCCATTCAAATCCCGCAAGGCGCAGCAGGGGAAGCCGTCCCGGCGGCGGCAAAGGATAAACGGGCGCCGACCCCCGGGGTCGTCGCCCGCAAGTTCCTAGAACTCGTAGCCGACCCTGAGCGTAAACTCGTCCGCCCACTCCGTCGTGGCCAGTGCGTTGTAGTTGGGGTTCCTGTCTCGCACTCCGCCGTCGATGAAGTTGTAGAAGGCTTCGACGGCCCAGTTGTTGCCCGGCCTCCAGCGCAGGGCAGGCTGGATCAGGATGCCGCCTTCCAGGTCGTACAGCATGCCGAGGTCCAGGCGCCACACCAGGTTCGGAAACGGCTGCTGCAACGCGAAGGCGATGTAGTTGGAGCTTCCGGGCGTGTTGCCATCGCGGGCAGCCCGGTCAACGCTGCCGCCCATGCCGCTAAGGTGCCTGCCGAAGATGTCGCTTTCCGTCCGGTGCATCCATTGCAGAACGAAATAGGTGGCCGGGAAGGCGGGGGTGAAGCGCTGGTACTTCTCCAGCACGAAGGAAACGATGGTTTCGTCTTCCACGATTCGCCGTTGGCTCAGCGACGGGTTGGTGAAATGCCGGTCCTTCGCGTATTGAATTTCGATATTGGCGATGAGCTGGTCGAACAGGGACCCCGGTGCGCCGTTGAACACATAACCAAAACCGACTCCGAACAGGCTTTCGCGATGGTATTCCCGGGCGATGTGTCCGCGGAGGCCGCCGGACAGGCGGAAGAAAAGATCGAGTTCCTGGCTTGCGAACGCGTAGTCGGGCGCCAGCACCGCCCCCAGAGCCTGGGCCGCGGGGAACTCCGCGATCGATGCGTTCAGGCCGTCGATGCCGTCGAGACGGGCCAGGCCCGCGAAAGTGAACCATTCCCTGGCCGAGTGCACGCCGGACGTGTCCTGTTCGTACGCGGTCTGCGCCATGAGCCCTTCCGTGCCCGGGAATCCGGGCCCCAGGGGCTTGTGCACCCCGGATTGCGTCCATCGGAACGTGCCGTCGGGGTTGTAGCGGCGCGCCGCCATGACCTGGAACTTGACCGGGCCGAGATCTCCCCGGGCGCGCATGCCGAAGTTGAACTTGTCGTCGTAGTCCTTGTACAGGTCATGCACCGTGAACTGCGACGCGATCACGTTGTAGGGCGTATTGGGGTTGCCGTAGATGGTCGGTCGAAAATGCTGGACGAACCCGTCGAGTTCCCAGCTGCCGGCCATGTACTGAACGCGCACCGCAAGGGCCGGTACCCGCTTGTCGGAAAACTCCTCGGGAACATAGTCGAGCAGGCTGTGACGGCGCAGGTCGAGCCCGTTCGGGATGTCCATTACCCGGAAAAACAGTGACTGGCCCCAGGCGATCTGCTGATTGCCCATGCGCACGTGCAGGGGCCCCTTGTGGTAGTCCAGGTAAAAGCGGGGCAGGTCCATCATGAACTTTTTGCCGGAAACCTCGAGCGCGCCCGGATTCTTGCGCGACATGAGCGAATTGCCGTTCACCCGGTACTCGAACAGGTTGGGCTTGCGGTTCAGGCTGCCGGCCGGGTCGGCGCCGGGAATGTCGTCCGGGTGGAAATTCTTGTACAGATCCACATCGAACAGGGCGCGCAGTTCACCGCGGAACGACCAGTTGCGGCTCAGGCTGACGTTGACGTCGAACTTGCCGCGCACGACGCTCAGATTGATATCCTCATCCTGCTGTGGCCCCTGTCGGACGTAGGTGTCCGAACCGCCGAACAGGTCGAGCCTGTCCACGCCGACCCCGTTGAAGGGGTTGCCGATCTGGTTGTACGGATTGCGTTTGGAACTCGTGCTCAGGGCCGACTCGATGCGAATGAAGCCGCTGGTGCTGACATCGAAATATTCGTTGTCGCCCCAGCCGCCTTCCGCAAGAACGGGCGACGCGGCGATGCACCCGAGCCCGGCGCCCATGAACCAGAACCATGTTTTCCTGAGATTTAGCATGCTATTGCCCCTTGTCATGTTCTCCGCTGAGTTCGAGCGTCAGCCACCCAACCGTTGCAGCGCCTGCGGCGTCAGATACTTGTTGTAGACATCCCACTCATCGTCGGTTTCGAATTCGGTGCGATAGCCACCCTGAACACGCTTGCCGACGAAGTAGCGGGTCATCCGGCCGTCGAGCCGGTCATAGATCATCACGCCGGTCCAGGACCAGGCCGGCATGCCGGCTTTCGTGAAGGTCTCGTGCTCGTTCTGGTACTGCGCGAACTGCGGCTCGAACGTCTTCCAGACTTCGCCCTTGCGGTCGGTGGTTATGGAAGCGATGAAAACCTGGTTGCGCACATCGAGCCAGATACGCCGCTTGCCGACGGGCGAGCGCGCGTATCCTATGGGCTCGCACTCCAGCGTGATGCATTCCGGGCACAACTCCATCCACACATCGTGGAAAGTCACGCCCTTGGGTCCGCCATGGACGGGTTTCTCCCAGTTCTCCCTTCCTCCCATGAAGTTCGCGGAGCTCTGGGCTCCCAGCATGGGCCCGTGGCCGACGATCTTGTAGTTGCCCCAGGTCAGCATTGGATCGCCAGAGGCCCAGGCATCCGACAGGAACAGCACCATGCCCGGCACCAGCGGCTCGAAGCGCTGATTGGTCGGGAACTGCCGTACTCGACGGAAGGCGGGCAGGTAACCAAGCAGGTCGGGGAACTTGCGCTGATCGTAGTACCAGGTGTTCAGGTACGAAGTGCCGTTTACGTCTTCAGGCCTCGTGAACCAGGTGGTGTTGAGCCGCAACAGGTCGTCGCGGCCCTGCCAGAATTCGCCATCGGAACGCGAAGTGGTCTGGAACTCCGTCCAGATGAAATCGTACTGGTAGGCAATGTCGCCGTTGCGGTCGATGTCGTGGTCCCTCACGGCGCTCAGCTGCCAGTCGTTGCGGCCCCAACTCAACGTCATGTCGGCAATGACTTCCTGGGGGGTCTTCGGGTCCGGGAAGGGATTGCCGCCGATCCAGGCTCCGCCTTCCTTGGTTCGCACGTTGCCGTCCGCGTCGAATGTGGCCTTGCCCTGATTCCTGAGCGTCGCCTCCAGGTAGTCGTGCGGATACATCTTGGTGATGTCCGTGGTGGTCTCGACGATGTGAATGCGCCGTTGCATGGTCTTGACCTGCTCCACGGCTATGGGATCGAGCAGGTGTTCCACATGCTCGACATTGTCTGCGGTGATGGTGTCGCCGGGTTTTATCTTGCCCTTGGTGTGCATCTCGATGGAGAGCAGTTCATCGGGATAAGCGCCGCTGATATCGGTGATTCCCGAATCGGACTTGGCGATGAGCGGCCACAGGGAGGTCAGGATTCCGGCTGAAGCCGTACCCTTCAGCGTTTTTTCAAGAAACTTTCTACGTGAATAGTTGAAGTCATATTTTCGTATATGCATGTCTGTCTCTCGATTTAGTGAAACGACGTGGTCAGTGTTTTCGCGCCAAACGGAACTGCAGGCGGGGAAGCGGAAATTGAGCGGAGTGTGGGAGTGGAGTGGCGAGTTCGGGAGGAGGCGGAATCAATCGAGCACAAAGCCCGACACCGTGAACCGGACCCGAGCTGCTGTATCGCTTTCAACAGTAGCACTTCCCCCAACCTCCGGCGGGACTCATCCCCCCAAATGGGGCCGGACATTGTGAGTTCGTTCACCCGTCTGGCCCGAATGGGCGACGACGCTTGAAATGTCCGGGCGCGATGCCGATCAAACCAGATTATCGCCACATCCTGTAGAACAATATAATAGAACAATTCTTGGAGTGTCAAGGAATCATCCCGCGGTGAAATTCGTTACCTTCGGCGGCTTCCAATGTCCCTGGACGCGGTGCTGGACGGCCGCTCTCCCTTCCATGAATAGCCGCTCATGACGGCAGAATCGGGGTGAGTCCAGCACCGCCCTGGAACCCGATCGTGGGCGTTTGTGGTGCCATTCATCGACGGTCTATGCTGCAATTTCCGAGCGCGACACCCGCGGGGCGATGCCACAGACTGGGGGAATGCAGCGGAGGTTCACGAGTCTGTCTCGTTTCACATCCCCATCCGCCAAACCCGGATCGAGACCGGAAAGGAGAAATCGACAATGACAAGATCCACGCCGTTGGGCGTAACAGTCGGCAGCCTTGCCGTACTCGGGCCACCCGCGGCGGTTACGGTCGCCAAGCTGGCGGCATCGATGAACTACCGTTCGCTGTGGACCGTCGAGGCGACGGGCACCGATGCATTCACCCTGCTGGCAGCCGTTTCGTCGGTGGTCCCGAACATCGACCTGGCGACCGGCATCGTACCCGTTCAGCTCCGCACGCCCCCGCTGAACGCCATGTCTGCGGCGACCCTGCAGGCGTTGAGCCCCAACGCGGATGTCTGGCTGGGGCTGGGCGTCTCCGCACCGGGCGTCCTCCGCCAGCATGGCGTGCCGGGTTCCGACCGGCCGATTGCCATGATGCGCGAGTACGTTGCCCTGATGCGGGAGTGCCTGTCCGGTGAGCCGGTAACCTTCGAGGGCGACTTCTGGCAGGTGAAACGATTCCGCCTCGGCGTGCGTCTCGGCGAGCGCCGGCCGAAGATCGTATTGGCGGCGTTGAATCCGCAGATGCTCAGGCTCGCCGGTGAGATAGCGGATGGCGTATTGCTCAACTACATTCCCGCTGCCCACGTCGGCGCTGCCGTGCAGCGTGTCCGCGCCGGCGGCGATGCGCGGATCTTCACCTATGTGCACGCCACCGTGGGCGAGTTCGAGCGTTGCGCAAGGTCGGCCCGCAAGGACCTGTTCAACTACACCATGGCCGACGGCTACGCCAGCATGTTCCGCGCCAGCGGGTTTGCCGACGAAGTGGCGGAAGTGCGCGCGCGCCAGGCGGAGCGGGACCGGTTTGGCGCCCTGGCGGCGATCTCGGAGCGCATGATTCAGTCCATCGATTTCATCGGCTCACCCGCGGAGGTCACCGACTTCGTGCGGGGCTATGTGGACGCGGGCGTGGAGTACCCGGTGCTGATGCCCATGCCCTGGGGCGAGGACCGCTGGGCAGTGACCGAAGCGACCATGGCCGCGGCCGCGCGGGCTGTGGAATGAACGTGGCGGGCTGCTTTGACCGCAGCGCCCCACGCGTTCGTCACGCGGCTCCGGGCACCCCGCGGCTACGGAGTGGCGGCTCGGACCTGTGCTTCATTCTGTGAGCAGCGCCCCACGCGTTCGACACGCGCCTCCGGGCACCCCGCGGCCATGAAATGGCGGCTCGGACCTGTGCTTCACTCTGTGATTAGATAGTCCCATACGGGACGCGGGGACGGATGCATGCAAACAGGATTGGTCACCGGCAGGCGCCGGGTCGAACTGGTGGAGATGCCGGAGCCGGAGCCGGAACCCGGCAAGGCCGTGGTTGAGATCGACTACTGCGGCATCTGCGGTACCGACGTTCACGCCTATCTTTCCGGCGACCCCTATAACCCGGCGATCTGCGGCCACGAATGGACGGGCCGGGTGAGCGCCGCGGGGCAGGACGTGACCAATGTGAAGGAAGGCGACCGGGTCGCCGCAGGCATGGTCACTGCCTGTGGCCAATGCCCCGCCTGCCGGCGCGGCAACCCCGGCCATTGCGAGATCGCCTTTGTGAGCGCCGTCGGGAGGAGCCCGCTGGCTCGTCAAGGAAGTTCGCCTGACCGCGTCGCTCGCCTATTTGCACGAGGAATTCGAGGTGGCCAAGGGGCTCGTCGCGGACGGGCGCATTCGCTGCGCGCCCCTGCACACCGACACCGTCTCGCTCGATGGGCTTGACGGGGCGTTCGCTCGGCTC
>JAPOON010000851.1 GCA_026713405.1 Gammaproteobacteria bacterium | reverse complement strand
TGGCCCTGTATCACCTGTTCGGCGACACCGCGCCCGGTGATCTCCCCGACGTCGAGTCCGTATTGCAAGAGGCGCAGGCCAGCCGGCCCGAATCGGTCCGTCGCGTGGTCCTGGTCGGCAATAAGATCTCCCCCGGTAACCCAGTTACCAAGCCCGATGGCACGGTGGTTCGCACCCTCTGGGGGGAACTGGCCTGGCAGTTGGGCGGCAAGGAAGCCTTCGCGCGCATCGCCGCGGATGACGAAAACGCCACCAGCCCTGGCGACGCACTGCGGGAACTTTTCAGAGACTATGGTCCGTGCCTGGTCCTCATCGACGAATGGGTCGCCTACGCGCGCCAGTTGCACGACGAGAGCGACCTCCCTGCCGGCAGCTTCGGGACGCAGTTCAGCTTCGCCCAGGTGCTGACGGAATCGGCCAGGGTCGCTGGCAACTGCCTGTTGGTGATCAGCCTGCCCGCCTCGGATACGTCTGCGTCGCCGCATGCCCAGGCCGACGATGTCGAGGTCGGCGGCGAACGCGGTCGAGAGGCGTTGGACCGGCTGGGCAACGTGGTCGGGCGCATCGAGTCTTCGTGGCGGCCGGCGAGCGCCGAGGAGGGGTTCGAGATTGTGCGGCGGCGGCTGTTCGAGCCGTTCTCCGACCCGGCGCAGTTCAGGGACCGGGACGTGGTGGCGCGGGCCTTCATGGAACTCTACCGGACGCAGCAGCAGGAATTCCCGAACCCGTGCCGGGAGCCGGATTACGAGAAGCGCATTCAGGCTGCTTATCCGATACACCCGGAGATCTTTGATCGCCTGTATGGAGACTGGTCGACGCTGGTCAAGTTCCAGCGCACCCGCGGCGTCCTTCGCCTGATGGCAGCGGTTATCCACTTCCTGTGGGAGAAGGGCGACAGTAGCCCTTTGATCTTGCCCGCCAACATCGCAATCGACGATTCACACGTACAATCCGAGTTGACCCGCTACTTGCCTGAGAACTGGGTGCCGGTTATTGCCACGGACGTCGACGGTTCCGGTTCGCTGCCCCTGCGAATTGATGGAGACATTTCGAGCCTAGGCAAGTTTTCGGCCTGCCGGCGCGTCGCGCGGACGATTTACCTTGGCTCCGCGCCTTCTGCCCACACGGCTCACCAAGGGATCGAAGACCGCAGTGTCAAGCTCGGCTGCGTATTGCCGGGGGAGTCGCCTGCAGTTTTCGGAGATGCGCTGCGTCGGCTGTCTGGCTCCGCCACCTACCTGTATCAGGACGGTCCACGCTATTGGTATTCGACACGCCCGACCGTTAACAAGCTTGCCGAGGACCGCGCGGAACAGTTGCGGAACGATTCTGATAAGGTGGCACAAGAACACGATACCCGACTGAGAGACGACCTCCGCAGCCTTGGCGATTTCAAACGCTTGCATCCGTTGCCGCGCTCCGGGCAGGATGTGCCGGACGATTACGATGCCCGTCTCGTGGTGCTCGGCATGGAACATCCACACAGCCGAGACGACGGAAGCTTGGCCATCGCGGCGGCAAAGGCCATCCTTGAGTCCAGGGGTAACGCCCCGAGAATATATCGCAATTCCCTGGTC
>JAPOON010000850.1 GCA_026713405.1 Gammaproteobacteria bacterium | reverse complement strand
GCGCGCCGGCGCGGCGGGGGGGAGCCGGTGGCAAACGACGCCGTCGTCTACGAGGAAGACGACGCCGGTTTTTTCGTCGGGCTCGGTACCAGCGCTTCGAAACGCTTCCTGATCGTCTCCACCTCCGACCATGTCACCTCCGAAGTGCGCCTGGTCCCGTCCGGCAACCTCGATGCCGCCCCGGCCGTCGTGTCTCCACGTCGAACGAACCACGAATATTCCATCGACCACCAGGGCGACGCGTTCATCGTCCGCACCAACGACCGGCACAAGAACACACGCCTCGCGACCGCGACCGAAGACGACTATTCCGAGGCGGGCTGGGTGTCGCTTCTGGAAGGGTCGGACACCCTCTACATCCTGGGCTTCTCCGCCTTTGCGGACTTCATCGCGGTAGAGGAGCGCGTCGACGGACTCGATCAGATTCGCTTGATCGACCGGAACCGGGCCAGTACGCACATCGAATTTCCCGAGTCTGCCTACAGCGTCGGCATCGGCGACAACCCGGAGTTCCACACGGATACGCTGCGCCTGCGCTACACCTCCATGGTCACCCCCAACACGGTTCACGATTACCACGTCGACAGCGGCGAACTGGAAGTCCGCAAGGTGCAGCAGGTTCCGAGCGGCTACGATCCATCGCTCTATGTCACCGAACGGCTCACGGTCCCCGCACGGGACGGCGCCCGGGTTCCCGTGTCCGTCGTCCGGCCCCGGAATCCCCCGCTCGACGGGACGGCGCCGCTGTACCTGTACGGCTACGGCGCCTACGGCTACGCCATTCCGCCGTCGTTTTCGACCACCCGCCTGTCCCTGCTCGAGCGCGGTTTCATCTGCGCCATCGCCCACATTCGCGGTGGCGATGACCTCGGCTACCACTGGTACGAAGCGGGCAAGCTCGAACGGCGCACCAATACCTTCAACGATTTCGTGGATGTCGCCAGACACCTGATCGACGAGAACTACACGGCGCCCGGCCGCATCGCCATCGCCGGCGGCAGTGCCGGCGGCGAACTGATGGGCGCGGCGGTGAACCAGGCGCCCGAACTCTGGGGCGCCGTCGCCGCCCACGTGCCGTTCGTGGACGTGCTGAACACCATGCTCGACACGTCGCTGCCGCTCACGCCCATGGAGTGGCCGGAGTGGGGCAACCCCATCGAGGATGCGGCGGCGTTCGAGTTCATACGTTCCTATTCGCCCTACGATCAACTCAAGCCCGGCGCCTATCCGCCCATGCTGGTGACCGCGGGGTTGAACGACCCGCGCGTGACCTACTGGGAACCCGCCAAGTACGTCGCCAGGCTCCGCACGCTGAAGACCGACAGCAATCCCCTGCTGCTCAAGACCAACATGGGCGCGGGCCACGGCGGCAAGTCCGGACGTTTCGATTCGTTGCGCGAAGTGGCCGAGGAGTACGCGTTCCTGCTGACCGCCCTGGGCATGGAGGAGTGACGGCGCGCTCCGGCGCCAACGACTACACCGCCTGCTTCGGCGACAACCTAGAATCCTTGAACGGCCTTTGTGCGGACAGTTGAGTCGCATTTTCGAACAACATCTCCAAGTTGCGGAGCAACTTGATCGCGTCGCCTGGCGACGCGCCTAGCCCGCAAATCTCACCATT
>JAPOON010000849.1 GCA_026713405.1 Gammaproteobacteria bacterium | reverse complement strand
CGACGAATCCTTCGAGCGCATGAAGGCGGGCGCGCCGGACAGTTCCCCCGCCAACGGCGCCGGCGACGATGACCCGGTGCTCATTCTCTACACCGGCGGCACCACGGGGCTCTCCAAGGGCGCCCTGCATTCGCACCGTACCCTCACCATGGGCATGCTGAACCAGACCGTTGCGGAGCGCATCGTGCCGAGCGACGTGTACATGCTCACCGGCCAGATGTTCCACATCCCCGTGGCGCTCGCCATGAACTACATGGCCCACGGCTGCCCGGTGGTGCTGATGAACTTCGAGGCGAAGGAGGCCTTGGAGATCATCCAGGCGGAGCGGGTCTCGGCCCTGCTCGGCATCACCACCATGCTGAACTGGATGATGGCGGTGGAAGGGTTCGAAAACTACGATCTCTCGAGCCTGCGCAACATCCAGTACGGCGGCGGCCCCATGCCCGAGACCGTGGTCAAGGCGGCGCTGGACGCGTTCCCCTGTACGCTGATCCAGGGCTACGGCCAGACCGAAGGCATGACCATGACCTTTCTCTCCCAGGAAGACCACACCGACGCCGTCGCCGGCAACCGGCCGCACCGGTTGAATTCCTGCGGCCGGGAGGGATTCGTCACCCGTGTGCGGGTGGTCGACGAGCAGGGCGTGGACGTGCCGAAGGACGGCGCGACCCCCGGCGAGATCGTTGTGCGCTCGGAAGCCAACATGCTCGGCTACTGGCGCAAGCCCGAACTGACCGCCGAGACCATCCGCGACGGCTGGATGTGGACCGGCGACGTCGCCACCTGGGACGAGGACAGCTACATCTTCATCGTCGACCGGGCCAAGGACATGATCATTTCCGGCGGCGAGAACATCTATTCCACCCAGGTCGAGGCCGCGATCCACAAGCATCCCGGCGTGCTGGAAGCCGCGGTAATCGGCGTGCCGGACGAGGAGTGGGGCGAGTCGGTCAAGGCCGTGGTGGTCATGAAACCGGGTGAGACCGCCACGGAACAGGAGATCGTCGATACCGCCAGAAAACACCTGGCCTCCTACCAGAAACCCCGTTCCGTGGACTTCGTCGACAGCCTGCCCAAGGCGCCCACCGGCAAGATCCTGAAGCGGGACCTGCGCGACCCGTACTGGAATACCCGGAACCGCCGGGTATGAGCGCCGCCCCCTGCCGGAAAACCCGGGGGCGCCGGGCATGAGCGTCCTCACACCCGAACTGCTCGCAAACATCGGCAGGAAGGGGCCGTCGCGCACCGAGGGGGTCACCCGCCGCGACATCAGGAAGTACGCCATCGCCTCCGGGCAACGGCAGCGCAAGTACCTCGACGGGGACGAAGCGCCGCCGCTCTACCACGTGGCGCTGTTCTGGGACGTGGTGGAACGGGATGAACTCACCCCTGACGGCGTGTCGATCGACAGGCTGCTGCCGAAGTTTCCACTGACCCGCGCCATGGCGGGAGGCCTGGAAATCGAATACCACAACAGCATCCGGCCGGGGGACGTACTCACCGGTACCCGGACGCTGACGGATATCTACGAGAAGCAGGGCCGTTCGGGACCGCTCATTTTCTACGAGGTGGTGCTGGAAATCGTGCGTGATACCGGCGAAAGGGTGGTGACCGAGAAAACCACGAGGATTCTGCGATGACCCATTCCGTACAGGTTGGCGACGCCTTGCCGGAACGGGTCTGCACGCCGGATAACATCGACCTGTTTTTCTACAACGCGGCGCTGTGGAACGCTCACCGCATTCACTTCGACCTGCCCTATGCCACCGAAGTCGAGGGCTATCAGGGCCTTGTAGTCCCGGGCCCGTTGCTGGGGGACTGGCTTGGCCAGTGCGTGGACGAGTGGGTGGACGGGAGCGGACGCCTGGTGCGCCTGGAATACTCCAACCGGTTGGCAGCCTACTCCGGCGACACGCTCACGGTGGGCGGGACGGTTTCCTCCATCGACGCGGAATCCGGTGAGGCGTCGGTCGATCTGTACGTAAAAAACGAAGAGGGCGCCGTGGTGACCCCCGGCAAGGCCCTGATTCGACTGGATGGATAGATTCTTACGTATGCCCGGACTGGTGAACATCGTGGCGGTTGGCGCTGTTCAACGCGTCGTGACGGGCAGCAATTCATGAGGCTCGGTATCGCCGGATGAGCAATGTGGAATCGATCAGGGGCCAGACAGCCATCGTCGGCATCGGCGATACCGAGGTGGGGAAGGTGCCGCACAGGAGCGCCACGGGGCTCTGCATCGATGCGGCCATGCGCGCGCTCGCGGATGCCGGCATCGGCAAGGATGCGGTGGACGGCCTGGTCACCTGCAACAGCATGGCCGAACCGCACATGTATCACGCGGAAGCCATGGCGGAGTACCTGGGCATCTGCCCCGACTACTGCGTCAGCGCTGGAGCGGGCGGGGGCACCACGTTCACGGTGCTCTACCAGGCGGCCCTCGCCATCCGGGCGGGCCTGTGCAACACGGTGCTGATTTCCATGGCCGACAGCCTGCGCACCGGTCTTTCCCGGGAGCAGGCGATGGTCATGCAGTCCTCCTCCGGCCACCCGCAGTTCGAAACGCCCTACGGGGCCACGGTTCCGGGCTATTACGCGCTCATCGCCAGGGCCTACATGCACCGCTACGGCGCCACGCTGGAACACCTGGCGGCAGTGGCGGTGAACGCCAGGCATCATGCGGTCCTGCATCCGGGCGCGCAGAGCCGCACGCCGCGGACCGTGGAGGATGTCATGGCGAGCCGGCCCATTGCCGACCCGCTGCGCCTGCTCGACTGTTCCCTGGTCTCCGACGGGGGCGCCGCGGTGGT
>JAPOON010000848.1 GCA_026713405.1 Gammaproteobacteria bacterium | reverse complement strand
GCTATCAAAAACCCCCTTGATTCTCTACAGCCCGCCCTCCAAACCGGAACATAACTCCCAATTACATCCTCTTTCAGACTAAATAGAGAACAATTCGTTACCAAGAATACCGATAAATCATTAATTTGGCACAATAAAATATATTATGTGCTCTAGATGTTTATTTTAGGAACAAATAGTCGTATTGTGTTCCTATTATTTGGTAGCGATCGCGGTGGCCCGGCCACACCGGCCATTGCACAGGGAGCAAGCCATGACCCTTCCCATCCCCTTCGGCTGGTTCGCCCTGACCCAAAGCCAGGACCTGCCGCCGGGCGGCGTCGAGCCGCTCTACTACTTCGGTGAACACCTGGTCCTGTTCCGCACGGAGGACGGCGAGCCGCACCTGCTGGAAGCGTTCTGTCCCCATCTGGGCGCCCATCTCGGCCACGGCGGCAAGATCGAGGGCAATGCCATCGCCTGCCCGTTTCACGGCTGGCAGTTCGACGGCAGCGGCACCTGCGTGAACGTGCCTTACGCCAGCCGCATTCCCAAACGGGCGGCCCAGGGGCCCTGCATGCACAGCTATCCCGTCCAGGAGCGCAACCGGATGATCTGGGCCTGGTATCACCCGCGCCGCGTGGCGCCGCTGTGGGACATCGAGGATGTCCCCGAACTGAGCGACCCCGACTGGACCGATGCCGACTGGTATGACTGGGAAATCGAGTCACCCATCCAGGAGGCCGGCGAAAACGCCGTGGACATCGCCCACTTCGTCACGGTGCACACCGCCCAGGCCATGCCCAAGGCAACGATCACCCTCGATGGCCACCGCCGGGAAACCAGGCTGGTCTGCCCCATTCCGAGCATCGACGGCGAGGGCAACATCGACTTCACGAAGCTGGAGGACATCCACCTCGTCACCTGGGCCAGCGGGCCGGGTGTCAGCTATCAGAGTTTCAGCACCCGGCTGAAGACCGTGCTGTTCAGCGCCATAACCCCCATCACGGCAACCCGGATGAAGCTGTGGTTCGCCTTCACCAGGCCACGCGACCTCTCGCCGCAATTCGGCATGCTGGCCGATGCCCTGAACGCGGAAGTGGTCCGGCAGGTGGGACAGGACATTCCCATCTGGGAGAACAAGACCTTCCGCGCCTCGCCGATGCTGTGCGACGGCGACGGCCCGATCGCGAAGTACCGCGCCTGGTTCAGCCAGTTCTACGACGACGCGGCGGCGCCGTCCACCCAGGCCGGGCCGGTCCCGGCCTCCGAACCCCGCGGGGAGCCGGCGCTCGTCAGCCACGGTTGACGCGGCCCTGCCGCTCGCCGCAATGGCTTCCTTCAAAACCGGACGGACGGACTGCGCAGGAGATTCCTCTCGCCCGGTGCGGCGCGCCCATCGGCGGCCTTTGCGGCTACAATCCACGGAACCTGAACAACGCAAGCCAAGTGAACAACGTAACCGTCCTCTGCAAGGTTGCCCTCGGCAACCGCTTGAGGAGGTGTGATTCGAGGAAGTAGAAAACAATGCCCAACGACCGCTTTACCGTAATCTCTTCCGATTGCCATGCCGGATTGCCGCCGGACATGTACCGGGACTATGTCGACCCGCAGCACCGGGAGGTCTTCGACATGGCCCTGCCCATGCAGAAGGCCGTCACCGACAAGTTCGAGCACATGTTCCTGGTCAAGGAGGCGAACGAGCAGTGGCGCTCCGGCGTCGAAGCGCAGTTGAGCGGCGCCTGGGACTACGAGCGCCGCCTCGAAGTGCTCGACGGCGACGGCATCGCCGGCGAGATCGTCTTCCCCGACGGCATCACGGAACAGAACGCCCCGCCCTTCGGCGCCGGGCTGTCGCTGCCCACCGAGGGCATCATGCCGGAGCTGCAATGGGCCGGCGCCCGGGCACACAACCGCTGGCTGGCGGAAATGTGCGCCCGTGACCCAGTGCGCCACTTCGGCGTGGCGGTCTGCCCGCTGCTGTGGGATATCGACCGCGCCGTGGAGGAAGTGCGCTTCGGCGCCGAAAACGGGCTGGGCGGCATGCTGATACCGCTGCTGCTCACCGATCAGTTCGAGCCCTACCACCACCCGCGCTACAACCCGTTCTGGGAGGCCTGCGAAGACCACGGCATCGTTGTCTGCTTCCACTCCGGGCCGGGCCCCTTCAGCCACTTCTTCGGCAAGGGGTTTCCGGACAACGACCAGTCGCAGTACCCGGGCGCCCTGGGCGTCTACATCTCGGAAGTGTTCTTCTGGACCTGGCGGCCGCTGATCTTCATGCTCTGGGGCGGTGTCTTCGAGCGCTACCCGAAGTTGAAGGCCAGCGTCACGGAAACCGGCCAGGGTTGGCTCTTGCCGCCGATCTTCCGCATGCTCGACCACCACTACAACGACACCTTCTTCAGCGCCAAGCTCGGCGACTACCGCAGCCATCTTTCCATGGCGCCCACGGACTATTTCCGCAGGAACTGCGCCATCGGCGCATCGTGCATGCCCAGGTCCGATGCGGAAATGCGCCACCAACTGGGAATGAAGCAGATCATGTGGGGCACCGACTACCCGCATCCCGAAGGCACCTGGCCGCACACCCGGCCGCAGATGATCGACACCTTCAAGGGCCTGCCGGAAGATGACATCGCGGCCATGCTCGGCGGCAACGCCGCGGAGTTCTACGGGTTCGACCGCGCCGAACTCGACAAGGTGGGCGAGCGCGTCGGGCCGGACAGGGCGAGCTTCGCGGCATAAGCCGAACAACGCATCGGGATTCATACCGGTCCCGCCGGGGCTGGTGGGTGGCCGCGTTCAGCCGCTACGGCGCCCTTCGAAATCCGCTATCGCCAGGCCCGCGGCAACGCTGGTAAACGGGTCGTGTTCCACCATGCGCCCCGGAAACACGTCCTCCAGGATGCCGCGCACCGCCGGAATGAGTATCGACCCACCCGTGCCCAGCACAATCTGAATGTCACGGGGCGCAAGACGGGCCCGGGCCAGGGTTGCATCGAGCGCCCGCCTGAACGAATCGAGCAGACCCGCGATCAGGGCTTCGAATTCGGGGCGTGAAAGCGGCACGCGCACATCGAGTTCCGGAACGTCCAGTACAGCGCGCGGGGCGGTCGAGAGTTCCGCCTTGAGGTCCTTCAGGGCCTGAAAGACCACATACCCGAGATTCAGGCCGATGATGTCGCGCAACCGTTTGAACTTGGCGGCGCCCGGCCCGTCACCGGCAATGCAGTCCAGTACGGCTGTGGTATAGCGGTTCTGGTTCAGCGTGTAGCTGACCGGCCAGTTCAGCAGCAGTTCCGCGTAGTCCTCGAAAGGGAAGCGGGTCTCGATTTCCCGGTTCATGCCGCGCCGCCGCCAGATCTCCCCCTCGCCCAGCAGGGGAAAGAGCAGCTTGCGGAACAACAGGCGGTCGATGTGGTCGCCGCCCAGCGCAATGCCATGGGTAGCGACAACCTCGAAACCGCCGCGACCGCGCCGCAGCACGCAGAAATCCAGCGTGCCGCCGCCGAAATCAACGGTCAGCAGGTACTTGCCCTCCACGCCCGGATTGGCACGCAAAAAACTCACCGCGGCCGCGATCGGTTCCGCGTAAAAGTGCTGTTCCCCCACTCCCGCATGCCGGTAGGCTTCGCCGAGCCGCGTGAGCGCGGTCTTGTTCCGGTATCGCTCGCGACCTTCGAAATTGACCGGATGGCCGAGGTGTCCATAGGTCGCCGAACCGGCAACCGGTTCGATGCGGTTGCGGATGTGCAACAGCAACGGGGTGATCAGTGCGACTAGGCGGAAGGGATGGTCGAAGACCAGCAGCCGGCGGATGCCGCTGTCGCCGAGCAGGCGCTTCACACCCCGGAACAGCCGGCCCTTGAGGCCGCTGTCGAGGAGCGGCCGCCCGTAGATGAGCGTCTTTGAGGTCTGCAGCGGCGCCGGATCGTCGGGGCTGCCCTGTTCGACGAAATCGCTGCGCTCGCCGATGACCTCCGGAATCAGCTCCACCGTTCTGCCGGTGTTGCCCGTGATATAGCTGTCGATGGCCCCTTGTCCCACCTGGGTCTGCAGGTCGCGGTCGATATAGGTTGCCGACGGCATCACCGGGTTGCCGTTCTCGAGATCGACGAGTGTCAGCACCTCACCGTCGAACACCGCGGCGGTGGAATTGGTGGTGCCGAAGTCGATGCCGATACCGAGTGTCATGATTTCGGTCGCCGGGCGCGGTCAGGGCGGAACCGGCACGCAACCGGTGCATCCCGCAAGACGATCTCCGCTGACGGAGATCGGCCGAGCTTGGCCGGTCAGGGCCGCGCAAGGGCCTCCGCTTCACCGTCGTCGGCGAACGCCACGCCCGTGCCACCGAGCCCGCAATAGCCGTTGGGGACTTTCGCCAGATACTGCTGGTGATAGTGCTCCGCATAGTAGAACGGGCCGGCCGGCCGGATCTCGGTGGTGATGGCGCCGTACCCGGACTGGGCCAGCGCCTGCTGGAAGCGCTGCCGGGACGCCTCGGCCGCTGCCTGCTGGGCATCGCCGAAGGTGTATATGGCCGAGCGGTACTGGGTTCCCACATCGTTGCCCTGACGCATGCCCTGGGTGGGATCGTGGGACTCCCAGAACACTTTGAGAAGTGCATCGTAGGACACCGCGGCGGGATCATGGACAACCAGTACCGCCTCGGTATGACCGGTCCGGCCGGAACAGACCTCTTCGTAGGCGGGATTCGGCGTAATGCCGCCGGCATACCCCACCGCCGTCACGAAAACCCCTTCGGTCTGCCAGAACTTGCGCTCCGCACCCCAGAAGCAGCCCAGCCCGAAGACCGCGCGCCGCATGCCATCGGGAAAGGGCTCTTCGAGCGCCCTGCCGTTCACGAAGTGCCGGACAGGAAGCGGCATGGGCTGCGAGCGGCCGGGCAGGGCCTCGCTTTCGCCGGGCAGCCGGATGTTGTGTCCCCATGCCATGTTTCTGCCTCCAGGTCTGTTTGAGGGTTCGCATACCGTCAAGATGCGGCCAAGCCACATGATACCGATTCAAATCGGTGCTATAAAACGCGCCATGCGTGTATTGCTCGCCAAGCCGCTGCTTCTGATCGCAACCGTGCTGGCGGGTTGCCAGTCTGTCCCCCCCGCCGATACGGCAGGCGCCGACCGCCCGACCGCCGCGACGGCAGCCAGCCTGCGCCCGGCGGTTCTGGACGGGGGGGGGCGTTCCGACCCGCTCCCGCCACCCGGCGCCCCCGCGCCGCACGCCAAGCGGCTCGGC
>JAPOON010000847.1 GCA_026713405.1 Gammaproteobacteria bacterium | reverse complement strand
GGTGCGGACACGGTGGTGCCGACACGGGAGGTAATGCCGTCGACGTTGATCTGGGCGCCACGGCGCACGAAACCGATCGTGTTCGACTCAAGGTCCACCGCCTGCCCGTAAGTCATGCGGCCGGTGTGCAGGCCGGAGTCGATGATCACCCGGCCCATGCGCCACAGCTTGGCGCGCAGGTATTCCAGCTCGTAGACATCCTGCTTGTCCTCCGGGAACCAGCCGTATTTCGGGTCCGGCGTCAGCTCCCACTCGATGTAGTAGCACCAGGACTGGTTCGAATAGCTGCTCTCGTAGACCCGCAGCGGCCGGTCGAGGGTATTCTGGTACAGGCGCTGCAGGTGATGCCCCGGGTAGACCTCGTGGGTGGCGATCACGTACATGAAGGAAGCGTCCTTCTCGATGAGATTGCTCTCGGCGATGTGCTCCGGCCAGTTCGGGCTGATCGGGATAATGGTCCAGGCGGCTTTCCGGAACGGCGAGGCGACGGGCACGCCCGGGCCGAATCCCCACCATTGCGATGCCCAGCGGCTCGGGTCGGCCGCTTCCATGATGGCGTCGTCGTCATCCCAGGGAATGGTGACCAGGTCATTGTCGATCACCCAGTCACGCGTCGCGCGGGACGCCTCCAGGTGCTTGTAGACGAGTTGCTCGGCGAAGAAATGGTCCTGCTTCTCGCTCTTGATGATCTCGAGCCAGGTGCGCTCCGGGTCGATCCTGCGCGCCTTTACCTCCAGGTGGCGCAGTACGATGTTGAACTGCTTCCAGCCCCAGTCGTGATAATTCGGAACCCGGTTGAATCCCGGGGCGCCACGTGCAATCCGGCGAAAGTGGATATCGTTCTCGGGAAAAAGGTATTTCTTCTCCATCAGCGCATTGAAGACGTCCGCGCCGACGGCGTAATCGCCCTGCTCCCGCTGCGGCAGTTCCTCGCTGAGGAAACGGCGATAATCCGCGAGTGCGGCGATACCATCGTTGCCGGCCGCGAGCAGCCGGTCGCGCAGCGCACCGTCCGACACGCGCCCGGCGAACTGGGCCAGTTCGTTCTGCAATACCAGCGCGAAGCCGTCAATGACTACGTGGGACAATTCCACCCAGCGCGCAATGTGCTGATCGAGATTGGTCTCGGCATTGCCAAGGCGCACCTGCAGCAACTCGAGGTCGTCGACGAGTTCGGCGCCCCGGGTGTTCACGGGCCTCGGGTCGGCCAGGATCTTGTAGGCGACGTCGCGGTTGTTCAGGTAGACCCTCGGATCCTGGCGCCAGCGCTGGACGCGCTCGCCTTCGATGACATTTGTCTCGAGCAGGCTCTTCAGGAAGCGCCGGTCGATGTCTTGCACGAAGGCGAGCTTGCCTTGGTCGATCGCCTCGAGCTCGCCGAGCAGGTCGCGGGATACCTGTACGCGACGCGCGAAACTGTCCGCGCTCATCGTGTCCGGCTCCCGGTCCACACCCACGCCGCGCACTTCCTGCAGGTAGCGGTCTACCAGCGCCTCGAAACCCGGGTCAAGACGTTGCTGTGCCATGCCGGGAACGGTGCCGGCGGCAAGCAGCCCCGTGATCGCGGCCATTGCGAAAAGCTTGTTCAAACGCATAGGTTTTCTCCCAGTCAGTCGGTAAGTCGACGACGCGTTTCCGGTAATTCGCCGGGCGACAGGTAGCGAAGGAAAGCCGCATTACGCGACGGAACGGGAATCAGGCTGGGCGTCAGCACTCCGTTCCACCCACAGTCAACCCATGGTGTGCTGCACGAATTACCGGCCGCACCCGTTCATGAACAGGTGCGACCGGAGTGCTCGTAGCGTCTATCTTCAGATCGACTCAGAAGCCTGTCGATACGCCCACGAAATAGCTGCGCCCCACGGGATCGTAGAGGTGCACGTTGACGTTGAGGTCACCCGCTGCCTGGTAAGCCCAGATCGGCGGCTGCTTGTCAAACAGGTTGTTGATGCCGAAATTGATCGAGGTCTTGCCCCAGAAGTCCCAACTGCCGTTCAGGTTGACGATGATCACGGGGTCCTGGGTGCCGACCTCGTTCGGATTCGCGTCCGGGTGCAGCTTCATCTTGCCGACATAGTTCATCTCCGGACTCAGGCGCACCGGACCCGACGTCCAGTTGACCCGCAACAGGCCCCGGAAACCCGGCGTCGGGCGAATGGGCCCGCTCGAGCAGGTACCGGCGTAATAGCCCGCGCAATCAATCACCGGAAGACTCGGCAACTGCTGACGGTCGTTCTTGAACTGCCACGACCAGAACGTCTGAATGTCCAGATTCGCGCCCCGATTGGGCAAAGACAGCCAGGCGGGCACATTCTCGAAGCGGTACGTGGCCGACAGGTCCAGGCCGTCCACGTTGCGTTCGGCAAGGTTCAGGAGCGGCCCGATGACTTCCTCGATAGTGCCGTCGCTGTGCCGGATGATGGCCTGGCAGGAGACAGCGCTGATGTCCAGGTTCGTAAAGCAGTCGTTGATCAGCCCCTGGCCGTCGACCTGATCGATCGCATTGGTCATCTCGATATCGTAGTAGTCCACCGACATGGTCAGCCCGGGCACGAACGACGGCGAGAACACGAAACCTACCGTGAGGGTATCGGCCTCTTCTTCGAAGAGGTTGGGGTTGCCGCCACCGATCAGACTGTAACCCAGTCGCTGATCGACCAACGTGTCGATAACGTGGGCTGGCACCCCTTGCTGAACACACAGGTCCTTCGTGGCTTGCGACGGGCTCTGCACGGCCGCACAGGGGTCGTTCACCGGCCTGAAGGCGGCGGTGATCGGCGTGTACAGCTCGTCCAGGTTGGGCGCACGGATAGCCTTGCTGTAACCCGCCCGGACTTTCAACTGCTCGTTGACGTCCATGTCCAGAGAGGCGCTCCAGGCGATCACGGAACCAACGGTCGAGTAGTCGGCGTAGCGGAACGCGCCCTCCACCGCCAGGCCCTGCAGGCCCATCTGGTCGTTCAGGATCGGTACCCTTGCCTCGCCAAACACCTCGTAGAGGTCGTAGTCACCCTCTTCGATGGTTGGCGCCGGCGTCGAAATGTCACCGCGCAACAGCGCATCGTTCGGCCGGACGGTTTGCATTTCCTTGCGGTACTCCGCGCCGAACGCCGTGGCGACGGAGCCGGCGGGCAGTTCGAACAGGTCACCGGCGACCGTGGCGCCCGCAACCTTCCGCTTGAAGCGATATTCTCTGACGCTATCCGTTTTCAGGTAATCGACCATCTCCGGTGTCAGCACATCCGTGCCGAAGATGTTCACGGGCACGCAACCGCGGACCTCAACGCGGCAACTCACACTGCCGTCCGCATTGATCACGGGGTCGAGGCCGAGCGTGAGAGCCGACCTGGAAAGCACGCCGGCGAGTGTATGGATCGACTCGTTCTGGGAGTACTGATAGAACGCGTCCCACGTCCAGTTGTTGTCGCCGATGTCAAAGTTGCCGCGCACCCCGGCGGTCATCAGCCACGCGTCGGTGTTGAAATCGAAGTGACGCGGGCCAAATTCCTCGAAGCGCCGGCCGAGTCCGCTGACCGTGTAGTTGCCATCGCCGTCCTGGTCCCAGTAATGCCCGTTCTGCGCCCAGAAATTCTGCAGCGCGGGATTGAACAGCGGGTTGTTGGCCGCATCGGGGATGACGACAGTGCCGGGACGTTGACCGAAGCTGGTCGGCGCCGTAGCCAGGGGCGCCATCTGGTAGTCCTGCTGGTAGTTGACGTAGAAGGCCTGGGCATACGCCTCGACCCGCTCGTTGAACTCATGGCTGCCAATGGCGCTGATCTGGTAGCGTTCTATGGGACGCAGCAGGTAGTTGTCGGCCGCGTAATTGAACTTGTCGTTCTCCCAGCAGTACGGCACGGGTTGGCCGCCTGCGTCGAAGCGCACGCCGTCGTTCGTATTCGCACCTGTGGCACTCGGGCAAGCGCCGTCCGAATTGCTGAGGTCGATACCCTTGATCAGCGGGAAGTCCGCCGGCTGAATCCCGATGCGGGTGCCCGGGATGAAGCTGGCCCCGAATGGCACGTGCGTGCCGTCCGAAATGGCCCACAACGGTATTTCCGAGAAACGCCGCTGATTGCCGAGGATCGTGCCGCGCTCGGACCAGGTCAGTCCGATTGCCATGTTGCTGCCGCCGTCGTCGGTGCCGACGCCGAGCACAACATCCGCGCGCTCGGTGGTGCCGTCACCCCGATCGCTTTCGCCGCGCTGGTAGCGAACCTTGGCGCCCCGGATGTCATCGCGCAAGCGGAAGTTGACGACGCCGGCCAGCGCGTCCGATCCGTAGACGGCAGAGGCGCCGCCCGTGACGATTTCAACCGACTCCAGGAACATGTCCGGGATGGTGGCGAGGTCTGCAATGCCGGAGTTCAGCCGCCTCTGGGCGCGGTCCTGGGCCGGGATGTAGCGACGGCCGTCGACCAGCACCAGGGTGCGCGACGGACCCAGGCCACGCAGGTCGGCACTCATTGCCGCGCCACCGTACTGGTTCGTACTGGAGGTAGTATCCGGCTTCAACTGGGGCATCCGGTTTACGGTCTGCTCCAGGGTCAGGTAACCCAGGTTCTGAATCTCTTCCATGCCGATGGTGGCCACCGGGCTCACCTCGACAAAATCGCGGTCGCGCCGCAGGCGGGAGCCGGTGACGATGACCTCCTCCACGATAGAAGTTTCCTCCGCATTGGCGATGGTCGCGGTAAGGCCCGCCCCCGCGGCCGCGCTTGCAATCAGTGCGCATTGCACTGCCTGGCTAATTGGCGTAAGACGATGATTCATCAACTTTTTCCCCTAACTGACTTGAGGTGCGGCCGGTGGCGGGCAGTCGAACATCCCATATCTGAACGACTGCAAAACCCACTGGCTGCTGTCGGTAAACCTCGGCCCGTCGCAATCCGAACGATGTCGACTTACCGAGCTGACCCCCCTAATAAACGTACGTAACGCCTGGGCATTTGTACACCTGACCATACTATGGTTCGCGCATTCGATAGTGTCAATAGTTTTGGTGCTCATGCCGCACAGGAGACCGCCTAGCGCACAAATAGTGGCCCCATACAGTCCAATCGCAGCCCGGCTCGAGCAGTAGCGAACACCCTGATACACCCTGTATGAAGCGTCGCGCGTGCGGTTCGTC
>JAPOON010000846.1 GCA_026713405.1 Gammaproteobacteria bacterium | reverse complement strand
TTGCCACGGGCTGCTAGGCCACACTGCGCTCGCGCCGCCCTGCCGGACGAAAATAGGGTTCGCGCCGGCGATCGCTCAGCCAGTGCCGGAAGGCCCTGGTTCGCGTCACATCTCACGCACGCCCCCCTTCCCCGCGACCAGCACGCGGTCTGCCCGATTGGCGGCAAACAGGCCGTTGCAGACCACGCCCACGATATTGTTGATCTCGGCCTCCAGCGCGAGCGGGTCCTCGATGTCGAGACCGTGCACGTCCAGGATGATGTTGCCGTTGTCGGTGGTGAAGCCCTGCCGCCACTCCGGCGACCCGCCCAGGCGTAGCAGAGCCCGCGCGGCCAGCCCGCGCGCCATGGGTACGACTTCGACCGGCAGCGGAAACCGGCCGAGACGTTCCACCAGCTTCGACTCGTCGACGATGCAGACGAACTCCTCCGAGGAGGCGGCAACGATCTTCTCCCGGGTCAGTGCGCCGCCCCCGCCCTTGGTCAGGCACCGCTCGGGATCGACTTCGTCGGCGCCGTCGACGTAGACGCACAGGGACGGCGCCGCATTCAGGTCGAGTACCGGAATGCCGTGGCCGGCCAGGCGCTGCGCGCTCGCCTCGCTGCTGGCCACGGCGGCGTCGAACTTGTGCCTGATGCGCGCCAGGCCGTCGATGAAGAAGTCGGCCGTGGAACCCGTGCCGATGCCGACCACCGATTGCCGGGTGAGCCTGCTTTCGATGTAGTCGAGCGCCGCGGCCGCGGCGCTTTGCTTCAGGGTGTCCTGCGACATGTTGTGGTACTCCTCAATGTGGGCCGTGGCTTGCGGGGAGGCTGTCGTCAGGCGGACGCGGGCCGGACGCATTTGTTACCCTCTGCGCCGCAAACAGGACACTGATGCTCTGCCGCCTCATGGGAAATCTGGAACACTACGTCAAGAAGATTCTCGCCTCGCGTGTCTACGATGTCGCGGTTGAGACCCCGTTGCAAGAGGCCCCGAACATCTCGGCCCGCCTCGGCCACCGGGTGACGCTGAAGCGGGAAGACCTGCAGCCGGTCTTCTCGTTCAAGCTGCGCGGCTCCTACAACAAGATGGCGCAACTCCGCCCCGCCGACCGGGCCAGGGGCGTGATCGCGGCCTCAGCCGGCAACCATGCCCAGGGCGTGGCGCTCTCCGCGGGCAGGCTCGGCATCAAGGCCCATATCGTGATGGGGCGCAACACCCCCAGCATCAAGGTCGACGCGGTGCGCAACCTCGGCGCCCGCATCGTGCTGCACGGCGACACCTACCAGCACGCGGCGGAACATGCGGCACGGCTGGCGGACCGGCGCGGATACGTATGGGTGCACCCATACGACGATGTCGATGTCATTGCCGGTCAGGGCACGGTGGGCATGGAGATCATGAACCAGCACCCCGGACCGGACGCCATATTCGTGCCCGTGGGGGGAGGCGGCCTCATCGCCGGCATAGCGGCCTATGTGAAGTACCTGCGGCCGCGCACGCGCATCATCGGCGTGGAGGCGGAGGGCTCCGCCTGCCTGGCGGCGGCGCTCGAGGCGGGAAGCCGCGTTCGGCTGCCCTACGACCCCCTCGACCTCTTTGCCGACGGCGTGTCGGTGGCGCAGGTGGGCCGGGAGCCGTTCAAGATCGCGCGATCCTGCGTGGACAGCGTGGTGACCGTCTCCATCGACGAAATCTGCGCCGCGATCAAGGACGTGTTCGACGACACCA
>JAPOON010000845.1 GCA_026713405.1 Gammaproteobacteria bacterium | reverse complement strand
TGCCTCGGTGCATCCGGCCCCCGGTAACCGCCGGGGCCGGTGCGCACCAGTTCCAGGAGGAGGTGACGGCGGTGCGGCAGCGGCGCCCGGGTGGCCTCGCGCTGGCGCTTCAGGTAGCCCACCAGTTCTTCCGCGGCAATGGCGTCGAAGCCGGCCCGCTGCTTCAGCTCGGCGTCGAGTTCCTCCTCGCCGCCTGCCGCAAGCACCTCTTCGGCGCGTTCGAGGTATTCGGCGATGCGGCTGGAGAAATGGAAGCTGCGATTGAAGCTCTCGGCCCGCCAGAAGGGCAGCAACGCGGCCGCGGACCCAGCCGCCCGCACCAGCACCTCGTTGTGCGTGATGCGCAGGATCTGCCAGTTCTGCGTGCCAAGGTTGAAGGTCTGCCCGACGGTCACTTCCCAGACGAATTCCTCGTCCAGTTCGCCGATCAGGGTACCGGAATCGGCGTGGCGGAGCTGGTAGTAGCCCCGGTCCGGGATGGTCCCGCCGGAGTTGTAAAGCGCGAACAGGGCGCTCTTGTTGGCGCGCACCGTGCCGTCGATGCGGTCGTAGGCGATGCGCGGTTTCAGTTCCCGCACCCGGGCGCCGGCATAGCGGCCGGCCAGCATGTCCAGCACCAGGTCGAAGTGCTCCCTGGGCAGGTTGCGGTACGGCGAACTCGCCCGTATGACGGCGAACATCCCGTCCACCCCCCAGGTCTCGTTGGCGCACATGGACACGACCGTCTGGCAGAGAACGTCCAGCGGGCCCGTCAACGGCGCGAGCGGCTCGATGTCCCGCTCCGCGATGGTATCGGCGAGCACCGCGGCTTCCAGGAAGTCGTGGGCGTGGGTGGGGTACAGGGTGCCCCGGCTCACCTCGCCGACGCCGTGCCCCGCCCGCCCGATGCGCTGCATGGCCGCGGCCACGGACGGCGGCGACTGCACGAGCACCACCTCGTCGAGTTCGCCGATGTCGATGCCGAGTTCCAGGGAACTCGTGGCGACGATTGCGCCCAGTTCGCCCCCCTTCAGGCGTTTTTCCACCTCGGTTCGAATGTCCCGGGCCAATGAGCCGTGATGGGCGTAGGCCAGGGGCGCAGGTTGGTCTTCATTGACCTTGAGTGTCAGCTTCTCGGCGAGGCGCCGGCTGTTGGTGAAGAACAGGGTGGAGCGGTTGGCTTCGATGAGGGTGCGGAAACTCTCGGACAGCGGCTCCCAGATCTTCTTGCCGTTGGCCGCGGCGTTCCTGGCGTCTTCGGGAAACCGCACCCGGAACTCGATCGCCTTCTCCTCGTGCCCCGTGACCACCTGCACCGGCCGGGCGGAACCGCCTGGAAGGTACCCGCCGATCCAGGCGGCAACGGTTTCGAGCGGCTTTACGGTGGCGGATAGCGCGATGCGCTGAAACTCGCCGGCAATGGCGGCCAGCCGCTCGACGGACGTCATCAACTGCACCCCCCGGCGGTTGGCTACCACCGCGTGCACCTCATCGAGGATCAGCGTCTCCACCGTCGCCAGCGCCTGACGGCCCCGGGTGGTGGTCAGCAGCAGGGCCAGGCTCTCCGGCGTGGTGATCAGTATGTCCGGGGGACTGCGCAGCATTCGCTGACGATCCCCCTGGGAGGTATCGCCGGAGCGGGTCCTGACGCTGATTTCGGGGAAACCGTGGCGCTCCCGCAGTTCGCCAAGCGGCCCGAGCAGGTTTCGGCGGATATCGTTGTTGAGCGCCTTGAGCGGCGAGACGTAAAGAACGCGGGTACGCCCGGGCCGGTGAGCGCCGGCGGCGAACCGGTCGAGCGACCACAGAAAAGCCGTCAGCGTCTTGCCGCTGCCGGTCGGCGCCGTCGCCAGCACGTGGGCGCCGTCGGCGATGCAGGGCCAGGCCTTGGCCTGTACATCGGTCGGCGCCGGGAAACGGCCGCGAAACCAGGCCTGAACGGACGGTTGAAAGAGTTCCAGGGCACCCATGATCGGGATTATGGGGCATCTGGAAAACAGTGCTACGCTTGGCCGGTCGAAACGCGAACGGACGAGCCCATACGGTGTTGCTCAAGCCGGGAGATTGGTTGGGCCGCGGCAGTCTGCTGGCGGAGGGCGCAAGCCTCGGCAGGCAGATTGAATGCGACCTGAGAGTCGAACAGGACCGGGGCGGGTTTACGCTGGCCGGCGGCTACCGGGTCAAGGGTGACAGAAGCCAGGATTTCTCCGTGCGCATCGCGCCCAACGACGTAGGGACCTACACCGTCGATGCCCGGATGGGGGCGGTGGCCGCCGACGGAATCGCCAAGCTCGAGAGCGTCCCCAACCTGGGGCTGCTGTGGAACGCGAACGGAACGCTGCACGCCGCCGTCGCCCTGTTCGATGTGGCGGACGGCTGCGGGTTCCGGGGGTTCCTGCACGAGGACGAGCGCACCCTCACCTGGGAGATCGCCTTCTCCCGGAAACAGCACGCGGTAAAGGCGGATAACGTGGTTACCCTGAGGAGGCGCCGGTAACGCTCATCCGCCGGGAGTTGCCAGTCCGGCGCGATGGCGCCGTCGTGCAGGGCGCTGCCTGTCGCCAACCGGTTCAGCCCAGAAAGTCGAGCAGCGCGGCGCGCTTTTTCTGCTCGAGGTGGCGGAACCCGTTGATCAGGCGCTGCTCGTCCTCGTCGAGCCGGCTGCGCAGAACGCGCTCGAGCTGAGGATGCAGGGGCGGGGCGGCGTTTGCGGAGGAACCTTCGCTGAACGACTGTTCCAATCGCGCTACAATCTCGGAATTGATGCTTCGCCGATACCGTCTGGCGGCTTCCACGATCTTCTCGCGCATGTTCGGGGGCAACCGCAAGACGAACTTGTAGGGTTTCTCTTTCATGTCATGCCTCGCTTGCGCGAGTAACTCGCCGTGACTGGACGAACAACAACTCAAATATCCGCCGCTGCCCCAAACTGACGACGAGACGCCAACATGAACAACGAACTGCTTGCGCCGGAAGTATATAAAACGGAGTGCCTCTAGTGGAACCTCTGCAACGCAACAATATTCGACTCGCCGCCACCGTGGTCCTGACGCGGCCGGGGCGTGACGGCATCGAAGTCTTCATGATCCAGCGCCCCGGGCGCGGCGACTTTCCCAACCTGCACGTCTTTCCGGGCGGCAAGGTCGACGAGGCGGACTTCCTGCCGGACCTCTGCGACGGCGTGGACGCGGCGGCTGCGGACCGGGCCGTTGGGGTGGCCGGTGGCGGCCTGCGTTATTGGGTTGCCGCGATCAGGGAGTGCTTCGAGGAATGCGGGGTGCTGTTTGCCTCCGCGGGGGGCG
>JAPOON010000844.1 GCA_026713405.1 Gammaproteobacteria bacterium | reverse complement strand
GAGAATCTCGCCCGCAGGCTTTAGAAGCCGGGTCCGGACCCATTCCGAACCCACCCAGCCGGCCGCCTCCTCCGCGAATCCCGCCCGACGGCACGAGGCGGTCGATATCGATGACGATGATGGTCGAGCCGCTCGAATAAGCCTCCCCGGTCGGGTCGGGCTTGCCGTACTCCCCTACCAGGCCACCCAAAACCGCGGCCATGAACGCCAGCGCATACCCCTTGTGGCCCACCTGCGTCCCGCCGAGCGGCAGTATGGCGCCGCCTGCGTAGAAATCATTCGGGGCCCGGCTTGGATTGCCCTCCGGATCGATGACCCACTCGTCCGGCAAATCGTGCCCGCGTGCCCTGTAGACCCTTAACTTGCCCTCCGCGCCTATCGACGTGGCAAAGTCGAGCAGAACGGGGTTTTCGTCCATGTACGGGAAGCCGATGCTGACCGGGTTCGTGCTGAATCGCCGAGCTGCGCCTCCATACGGCGGCACGATGGTGGACCCTTCGCCCAGCAACCCCGTGAACATGATCGCCGCCATGCCGTTTCGCGCCGCCATCTCGGCGTAGCTGCCGATGCGACCGACATGGCCTAGGCTCGACATGGTCGCGAGGCTAATCCCGTGGACCTTCGCCTTCTCGATGGCCGCTTGGGTGGCGAATCTCGCCACCACCTGGCCGAAGGAGTGGTGTCCGTCCACCCGCAGGAGTCCGCCGCTCTCGGCCACGATCTCCGGTTCAGCATCGGGCTTGCGGACGCCGGTCCGTATGTCCTCGATGTACTGCGGCACCCGTATGAAGCCGTGCGAGTCGTGGCCCGTCATGTTGGCGTCGGCCAGGTGGTCTCCCACAGTCCGGCCGTTGGCTTCAGTCGCGCCGGCCGCGACGAAAATCCGGGTCGAAATGTCTGATATCTGCTGGCTGCTCAGTAAGGGCATACCGTCATCCTCATTGCCCGAGAATCCCGGGCGCAGGCCCCAGTTGCCTGCCGTGATATGTGGTCAATGACCGATCAGCCACGGTCCAAAGTGGACGAAATTCCGACGAGCGGTTCCTGTCGGGACGCTTGAGCCGGAGTCGCGACAATATGGCAATTGCCAGCGGTCCGGCATCCTCTCGATTCGGGCGCGCTGCGGGAAGCAAGTGACTTGTAGAAAGCTTAACGTGCCGACTGTCAACGTGTACGCTGCTATCCGCAGCCGGCGCCGAGAACGTTTCGCAGATGGTGAACATGGTGTGGTAGGCGGATGCGCTCACTGAGGGTACCCAGGTCAGACGGCAGAATGTGTCACGCCGCGTGAACGCGCAGTTCCCGCAAGTGTTTACGTCGAGGTTCGAATTCGTCGAGGCGGCCCCAAATCTCGGGATTGTCTGGGGCAGCATTTGTCTGATGACCCTGACGCTGTTCCTGACGGTTCAGGGCTGCACTTCAGACGCTCAAAATATTCGCGCCACTAACGAAGCCGCCATCGCACCACAGGCGACCAGCGCCCCGATCAGCGCTGAAATCCGTTGGACAGAAATCCGCGACGGTGACTGCATATCTTCCGAACTGTCGGAGGGCATTAACACCGAGTCGGTCGCCATAGTGCCGTGTTCCCAGGGCTGGCAATATCGCGCCCTCAATTCCTTCGCAGTTCAGGAAGTCGAAAGGTATCCGGGAG
>JAPOON010000843.1 GCA_026713405.1 Gammaproteobacteria bacterium | reverse complement strand
TGCCCGCTTCGTCGCAATATGAAAAATTCGAAGCCACCTTCTTTCCTTCAGAGTTTCCGGACAATTTCTTCCACTTGCGGCGCCCCTTGACGGAGCCCCTGTCGGGCACCATGGAGGAGGCGGAAATACATGCCCGGCTCATCGAAGCGCTCGGCGTTTTCGAACCTGGCGAGCTTGACGGCCCCAAGGAAGCGGCCGAACGCGGCCTGGATGAATTCGCGCAGGCGATTCTGCCGGCCATGGCACAACCGAAAATCGCCAGGCACATTTCCTACGTCCTCTATCGCACGCTGGGTCCAACCCTGCCTTACGGCGCCGCCGCGGCCGCGCCGCTGTGGGGCCTCTGCCAGCGCCACGTCATGTCCAATGCCGACGCCGTCCGAGCCGCCGGCCACGAAGGGGAAGGCACGGCACTCGGCAACGCCCTGTTTCGGGCCATTCTGGAAAACGATTCGGGCGTCATCGTCTCGAGGAACCGCACCGGCGATCACACCCAATGGCGCATGCCCGATCGCAGGATCCATCTCGGCATCGGCGAAATGAACGATGAAATCGACACTCTGGCCGACTACCGGCTCCCGGAGCGGTCAGAAGAGTTCCCGCTGCTGCTGTGCGCGGGAGAGCGCCGGTCCTATACGGCCAACACCATCATTCGCGACCCGCGTTGGATGAAAAGCAACAACCCGACGTCACTTTCGGCCAACCCCGACGACGCCAGGAAATACGGGCTGACGGAGGCGGGCAGGGCACGCCTGGTAACCAGGCGGGGCGAAGCCATCGTGCTGGTCGAACTGGACGACCGGATACCCGCGGGAACCGTTTCGCTGCCGAACGGCCTCGGTACGCACTACCCGGATGCAAACGACGCGCGCCAACAAACCGGCGTCTACCTGAACGAACTCACCGACCTGGAAGACCGCGACCCCTGGGTTGGCACCCCGTACCACAAGCACGTGCGGGCGCGACTGGAAGCCATCGCCTGACTGGACCTGCTGTCATGCGCTTGAAATCGCGAATTGCACATTCAATTTCTGTCGTTCACGATGCCGCCCGAATTACGCTGTAACAGGCTCAGCATCCCAACTGGGCAGTTCCTGCAGTGAACCATGCCGGCGCAGCCGGTACACCAAAGCACTTTGGAGGCACCGGATTGAGTGATACCCATGCCGCCGGAACAGCGGCCGCAGCGCCGCTTCCCCGTTCGCGGCTGATCTATTTCGGCCTGCCGGATTACGCCGTCTATCTGGCGGCCATTCCGGTGTCGCTGTACCTGCCGCTGGTGTATTCGCGCGACCTGGGGCTGAATCTCGCGGATGTCGGCTTCATCCTGATGGCCGCCCGGGTGAGCGACGTGATCACCGACCCGCTGATCGGCTACCTGAGCGATCGCACCAACACCCGAATCGGCAAGCGGAAGCCTTGGCTCGCCGGCGGCGCCCTGGTCATGATGATCTCCGCCTGGCAACTGTTCGCGCCGGGCGGCGCCGTAACCAACTGGCACCTTCTGATCTGGTCGATGCTGCTGTGGCTCGGCTGGACGATGATCAACATCCCGTATTTCGCCTGGGGGGCGGAACTTTCCGACGACTACCACGAGCGCACGCGCATCACCGCGTGGCGCCAGGCGTTCGGGTTTGCCGGGAACGTCAGCGTCCTGCTCGTGCCGACACTCTCCGGCCAGATGTTCGGCTATGGATCCATGCCGCAGGAAGGCATGACCATCGTCGGTTTCATGGCCCTCGTTCTGCTGCCGCTATTGGTATCGGTGGCACTGTGGAAGGTGCCGGAACCCGAAAAGCATCGCGAAGTCCAGACGAATCTGCTGATCAGCAGCCGCCAGATGTTCTCCAACGGCTCATTCATGCTGCTCTTCACGGGCTTCCTGATGCTATCGATGGGCACGACCTGGGCCGGGGCGCTGTTCCTCATGCTGACCACCTACGTCGTCGACGCGGAAGCCTACGCGCAGCCGATGCTGCTCGGCTTCTACTTCATTCAACTCGTCTCGCTGCCGGTGTGGCTCCGAATTTCCTACCGCCTGGGCAAGAAGGAAACCTGGGCGCTGGGCGCCGCCGTGTACTGCATCGCCAGCCCCGGCTATGCGCTGCTCGGCCAGGGCGATGTGGTGGGGTTACTCGTCGTACTGCTCATGTACGGCGTTGCCGGCGGTAATTTCGCCGCCATTTCATTGTCGATGAAAGCGGATGTGATCGACATCGCCTCGCTGCGCACCGGCAAGCACGTCGCCGGCTCCTACATGGCCGTCTGGTCGCTCGGGACGAAGCTCTTTCAGGCCATCGCCATCGGGTTGGCGCTGCCGCTGCTCGCGTTCTTCGGCTTCGACCCCAACGGTGAGAACGGGCCCCGGGAGCTGTTGGCGCTCTCTCTGAATATCTCCGTCATTCCCATGTTCCTGTACGGCGGCGCGGTATTCGTGATCTGGCGCTACCCGTTGGATGCGAAACGCCTCGAACGACTGCGAGCAGCGCTGGGACGCCGGCAGCAACGGCGTGCCGTGCGAAAGGCGGCGGATAGTCGACGCGAAGCCGTCATGGGAACCTGATCGAGCCCACTTTGCCGCGATGCCTGGTTCGTTTACTTGAAATCCCGTGACTGGAACGGAAGTTCCTCACCGGTGAACCGGGCGAGCAGGTGGGATGCGTCTTCGATGCGCCCGGCAACCACATGGATGACTTTGTTCTCCCGTTCCACGACGCCCTTTACCTGCAGCAGGCGGCCCTGCAGCAGCGCCGCGCGGAAACGCTCGAGTATGGTGGCCCAGACGATGAGGTTGACGTTGCCGGTTTCGTCTTCGAGCGTCACGAACAGGACGCCGGTGGTCGTGCCGGGACGCTGCCGGCCGGTCACCAGCCCGGCCACCTCCACGAA
This sequence comes from Gammaproteobacteria bacterium, assembly GCA_026713405.1. The sequence continues at coordinate 239 of JAPOON010000843.1, read as the reverse complement.
CTGGCCGTGCCGGTAGCTCTCGAGGTCCCTGGCGGTGCGGAAATTGCGCAGTTGCGGGCGCAGCAGTTGCAGGGGATGGGCGCGCAGGCTCAACCCCAGGTAGCGGTAATCGTGCAGGACGTTTTCGGCCTCGCCGGGGCCGGGCGGGGCGCCTTTGCTTTGGGAGGCGCTCTCTTGCATCCCCCGGCTGAGCCTTTTCCTGCGAAGGGTCTCCCCTCGCGCTTCCCTGGCTGAATAGT
>JAPOON010000842.1 GCA_026713405.1 Gammaproteobacteria bacterium | reverse complement strand
CGAGACGATGATCAGGGCACTGCCGGCAATTGATATTTTTTTCGGCAGGTAGGCGCCGAACGTCATCATCCCGGCCATCGCCACACCGATCGAAAAGAAGGCCTGCCCCACGGCGGCCAGGATCATCGGCCCGTTGACCTTGCTGAAGTCGGGCGCGAACAGGTACGTCAGGGCCTGCCCGAAACCCCCGGCGAAAACGTTGTAGGCGGCCAGCGCCACCAGCAGGCCGAACAGGGTGGGCATCAGCACCCTGACCGCCCGTTCGATCCCGGAGCGCACGCCGGCGTAGATTATGGTGCCGGTGATGGCCAGCCCCAGCACCGTCCAGAAAATCAGGCCGGGAATATCGGCCAGCACGGCATCGAATTCCGACTGCGCCCCGGGCCCGTCAATACCGGCAAAGCCCGTCGTCAACGCCTTGAAGAGATAGAGCAGCACCCAGCCGGCGATGACGCAGTAGACCACCTGGATCAGAAAGGCGGCAACAAGATTCATGCCGCCCGCCCATTGCCATTGCCGGGACTGGCCCTCCGACAGCGCGACGGCGCGCATCGACCCCGGCGGACTCATCCTGCCCCGGCGCCCGATCATCACTTCGGCGATCAGGATCGGCACGCCGATGGCAAACGCACAGACGAGGTAAACAACAACGAAAGCCGCGCCGCCGTTCTCGCCCGTAATGTAGGGAAAGCGCCAGATGTTGCCGAGCCCGACCGCGAAGCCGATGGACGCCAACAGAAATCCGGCTCTCGAGGACCACTGCTCGCCCGCCACACTCGCCATTGTCGTCCCTCCCGCTTGCCGCATTGCACGCCCGGATTGTCCGTGCAGACCAAAGCCGGACGGATCCTGTCGTGCCCGGCAAATATGGCCACCCCCTGCAAGGCTGTCAATCAATCGCGCCATCCCGCCCCCGGCGTACCGGTTCACAAGCGAGGCCTCAGCCCGCCAGGCCTGGCGAACGGAATTGCAATGTGTGCCGGGGAGCGTGCCGTCACCTCGGAAATTCACCGCGCGCGTTGTTACCATGCGCCGATGATCGACTTTCGCCAGCCCTATCCGTCGACCCGGTCGCCGGTTTGCGCGGCCAACCTGGTGGCGACGTCCCAGCCGCTTGCCGTGCAGGCCGGCGTCGATGCGCTGCGTCGGGGCGGCAACGCCGTGGACGCCGCCCTTGCCACCGCCATTACGCTGGCCGTGGTTGAGCCGAACAACAACGGCGCGGGCAGCGATGCGTTCGCCATCGTCTGGGACGGCGATTCGCTCAACGGGTTGAACGCTTCCGGGCGCTCACCGGCCGGCTGGACTCCGGAGCGGTTCGCCGACCGCGGCTCAATGCCGAACCGGGGCTGGGATGCAGTAACGGTGCCCGGCGCCGTCAGCGCCTGGGTCGCGCTGTCCGACCGCTACGGCAAGCTGCCCTTCCCGGAACTCTTCAATGACGCGATCCGCTATGCCGAAGCGGGTTTTCAGGTGGGGCCCAAGACCGGTTTCTACTGGCAGTTCGCGGAGGAAGCCTATCGGGGCTTCGAGCACTTCGCCGAACACTTCCTGCCCGCACCCGCACCCGGTGACCTGTTCCGGCGCCCGGACCTGGCAGCGACGCTGACGGAGATCGCAGAGACGCACGGCGAATCCTTCTACCGCGGCAGGTTGGCCGAACGGATCGAGGCCGCATCGATTGCCGAAGGCGGCGCCATGCGAATGGCCGACCTGGCGGAACACCGAGCCGACTGGGTCGCCCCACTGGCCCAGGACTACCGGAAGGTAACCCTCCACGAGATTCCGCCCAACGGACAGGGTCTTGCCGCCCAAATCGCGCTGGGCATCCTGCAGAATCTGGATGTCGAACCACTGGACTCCGAAACGGGCGTCCATCGGGAACTCGAAGCCATGAAGATCGCCATTCGCGCGGCTTTCGATCATTTCGCCGACCCGGAAGCGATGCTGGTGTCACCGGAGGAGTTGCTGGACGAAAGCTCACTCAAGCGGGCCGCGCAACGCATCGGAGAGCAGGCCAGCCCGCTGCCGCCGGTAGCCCTGCCGACCAGCCGCGACACCGTCTATCTGACCGCGGCCGACGCCGACGGCATGATGGTTTCCATGATCCAGTCGAACTACGAAGGATTCGGTTCCGGGGTCGTCGTCCCCGGCACCGGCATCGCCATGCAGAACCGGGGGCTGGGTTTCGTGCTGGAGCCGGGCCATCCAAACCGGGTAGGCCCGAAAAAACGCCCCTACCACACCATCATTCCAGGTTTCGTGACGCGCGACGGTGCGCCGGCAATGAGCTTCGGAGTCATGGGCGGCCACATGCAGCACCAGGGCCATGTGCAGATGGTGCGGCGCATCTTCGACCACGGCCAGAATCCCCAGGCCGCAAGCGATGCACCGCGCTGGCACGTCTACCCGGATTTCAGCGTGGGCCTGGAAACCGGTTTCGACCACGGAGTGGCGCAGGGACTGGCCGACCGGGGCCACCGGGTTCGCTTCGAACCGGCCGAGCCCGTGTTCGGCGGCGCTCAACTCATCCTGAAGACGGATTCCGGCTACGTGGGCGGGTCCGACCACCGCAAGGAAGGGCTGGTCGCCGGCTTTTGAGTTCCCGGCAAGCCGATTGCCCGTTTTCCTGAAAAGGATAACGCGTTATCCTGAAAAGCTAGCGGAAGGATCCAATCATGGCTGAAGCAACCCAACAGACATTTTTCACCGAAACCCCTCTCGAGCGGGTGCACCGGATCAGGGACGTCATCGCGGAAGGTGGCGACGAAGCCCAGAAGGCAAGGCGGCTGCCGGCGGAAACGGCCGAGATTCTCATCCAGGAAGGCCTGTACCGGTTCACCCTGCCCCACGAACTGGGCGGCGAACACGCCAGCGTCCGCGAGACCATCGAAATCCTCGAGGCCATCGCCGCCATCGACGGTTCGGTGGGCTGGAACGTCATGATCGGCTCCGAGATCAACGCCATTGCCGCGGGCGGCATGGACCCGGCCATCGCCAAGGAAGTCTACCTGGACAACCCCCGGGTGATCATGTGCGGCGGCGGCGGGCCCGGAACCCAACCCTCCTATGCAGTCGAACAGAAGGACGGCAGCTACCGGGTGTGGGGCCAGGCCACCTTCCTCTCCGGCTGCCACAACGCCGAGTGGGCTTTCATGGTGGCGCCCATCGTCGAGGACGGCAATCCGAAGATGGACGATGCCGGCGTCCCGATCTTCCGCATGTGGTTCCTGCACAAGAGCGAGTGGGAGATCAAGGATACCTGGCACATGGCGGGGCTGCGCGGCTCCGGCAGCCACGATGTGTTTGCCGATGGCGCCCTGGTGCCGGAACGGCTGGTGCCCGTGGAACTCTTCAGCGTACCGGCACACTACCCGAACCCGGTATTCCGCATCCCCGTGGCGCTCAGGCTGTCGTTCAACAAGGCGGCCGTCGCCATCGGCGTCGCCAGAGGCGCCCTCGATGCCTTCTCCGACATCGCCCAGAACAAGGTTCCGCTGTTGACCACCTCCACCCTGAGGGACAAGCCCATCGCCCACTACCGCATGGGCGAAGGCGAAGCCTCGCTGCGCGCGGCCCGGTCCTTCCTGATGGAAACCATGGACGACGTGGTGGAGGAACTGGAGGCCGGCGCCCCCACGCCAGGCCCCGAGACCACCAAGCTCGCCCGGCTGGCCTGTACCCATGCGGCCAACGTAGCCATGCACGTCGTCGACAGCGTGCACAACGCCGCGGGCACGACCAGCCTGCGCATGGATTGCCCGCTGGAACGCAAGCTCCGCGATGCCCACGGCTGCGCCACCCACCGCTGGGTTGCGCACCCGCTGTATGCGGAACTCGGCAAGATGTTCCTCGGGCACCCGGGCCTGCCCGAATTTTCCGGGGAAGGGGACGCGCAACCGGGCAAGTGAGCCCCGGTTCCAGATCAGACAAACCAGCGGCCCCGCCGGTCGCTTGAGGAGTATGCAATGGCAGCCTATTTCGTTCTTCAATACGAAGTGAATGACCGCGACCTGTACCGCGAATACCAGGTCGGCGCCGGCGCGACCGCCCAGGCCCACGGGGTCGAGGTGGTCGTCTACGACGAGGCCGCGGAAACCATCGAAGGGACACCGCCGGGCAAGCAGACGATAGTGCTGAAGTTCCGGGACACCGACCACTTCCGCGAGTGGTACGACTCCGACGAATACCAGGCGGTGATCGGCAAGCGCCACGCCGCCACCGACGGCTTCGGGGTCCTGTCCCAGTCAATGAACGTGCAGTAGCCAGGCATCGGCGACGCCGATCGGGCGCCGCCGGGACAATCAGGGCCTGCGAGCAGGGAACCCGACGCGCCGGCGCGCTGACGCGGCGCGCCAAAGCGCGGGGAACACCAATGCTCGGTTGTGGGACGAGAGCGGGTGTGAGGTGCGGGCGCCTCCGGCACCTTTAAAGCACTTCAGCGCGCTAAGAATCCACCGACAGCGTGCTCGCTTAGCGTGCAGGAGGACCGTACCTCGCGCCCGCTCGGCGCTTGGAAAGCCAATTCCGAAAAAGTGTTCCATGCGAGTCCGGAACCCGGCGCGCCGGGACGCTGACGCGCAAGGAACAGCAGACTCTTTGTGCCGCGGCCATCCGACGCTACATTATGTCAAATATGGATTTGTAAAACCGTTAAAAATCAATTGCTTAAAATTTGTTCCATGAAAGCCAGTCCCCGCGCTTGGCAGCCCCGAATTTGGTGGTAAGCTACCGCCCCCCAATTTCCGGACACACGTGAAGGGTAAAACCGTGAGCAATCGACAGAAATTCTATATCAACGGCGAGTGGGTAAAGCCCGCCGGCACCGAGACCCTGGCGGTCATCAATCCCGCCAATGAAGAGCGCATCGACGATATCGCCCTCGGTAACGAGGAAGACGTCAACCGCGCCGTCGCCGCGGCCAAGGCGGCGTTCGAGACTTATTCCCAGACTACCCGGGAAGAGCGCGTTGCGATGATGGAGCGCATCGTCGGCGTCTACCAGGGGCGCATGGACGAAGTGGCGGCGACCATCAGCGAAGAGATGGGCGCGCCCATGTTCCTCGCCAAGGCCGCCCAGGCGCCGATGGGCATCGCCCACATGATGACCAACCTGAACGTACTGAAGACCTTCGAGTTCGAAGAAGACCTGGGTACATCCCACATCGTCAAGGAACCCGCGGGCGTCTGCGGCTTCATCACCCCCTGGAACTGGCCGATCAACCAGATCGCCTGCAAGGTGGCCCCGGCCCTGGCAGCCGGCTGCACCATGGTGCTCAAGCCCTCGGAAGTGGCCCCGTTCAATGCCGTTCTCTTTGCCGAGATTCTCGACGAGGCCGGCGTTCCCCCAGGGGTCTTCAACCTGGTCAATGGCGACGGGCCGACGGTGGGCGTGGCGCTGTCCTCGCATCCCGATGTCGACATGATGTCGTTTACCGGTTCGACACGCGCGGGCATAGAGGTGGCGAAAAACGCAGCGCCCACGGTCAAGCGCGTCACCCAGGAACTCGGCGGCAAGTCTGCCAACATCGTTCTCGACGATGCCGATTTCCAGGCCGTCATCGCCCGGGACATGGCGGGCATGTGCACCAACTCCGGCCAGTCCTGCAACGCGCCGACGCGCATGCTCGTCCCGAACGGGCGCATGGATGAAGCCGCGGCCATTGCCCGGTCCGCTGCCGAAGGCATCAAGGTCGGCGATCCCAATGCGCCGGACACCAACATCGGCCCGGTGGTCTCCGAGGTCCAGTTCAACAAGATCCAGGGGCTTATCCAGAAGGGTATCGATGAGGGAGCCAGGCTCGAGACCGGCGGCACCGGCCGTCCCGACGGGCTGAATCGCGGCTACTACGTCAAGCCCACGGTGTTCTCCCACGTCACCAACGACATGACCATCGCCCGGGAAGAGATTTTCGGGCCCGTGCTGTCGCTGATCGGCTACGAAGACGACGAAGACGCGGTGCGCATAGCCAACGACACGCCATACGGCTTGTCCGGCTACATTTCCGCCGGCGACCCGGATCGGGCCCGGGCCATGGCGCGGCGCATCCGCTCCGGCAACGTCCACCTGAACGGTGCGTCGGTAGACCCCAGCGCGCCTTTCGGCGGCTACAAGCAATCCGGTAACGGCCGCGAGTGGGGCACGCACGGCTTCGAGGAGTTCCTCGAGGTGAAGGCGATACTCGGCTACAACGCAGCCGCCGGCTGAGCCCGTCCCCGTTTCCGAGGACCTGTGCGGGGCGCCATTGCGGCGCCTCGCTCGTCCTCATTTGCTGAAACATTCGGCAACCGGCGTTGCCGCGGTCGCGGCGCCGCCCCGGACATCGCATTTGCCGGGTCGCAGCTAACGTCGTACCGTTGCTGCTCACCGGGCGATACGATTGGCCCCGGGGAGCGCGGCCCATGACAGGAACGAAAGCACACGGTCGATGGCAAGCCGCCTGACAGGCAAGCGGCCGGCGCACCCGATTCGTGCTGCCTGCATTTCCTCCGGGCGCCCATCGCGGTGAAGTCGCCGTACCTCGAACTCGTGAAGGAACTGCGGTCGGACATCCTGTCTGCCCAAGCCGTGCCGGCTCTCTCCACCGGCATCACGTCGGGCCTCGGGCTGCTGGTCGCCCAGGTCGCCTTTGCAACCTTCATATTCTCCGGACAGCTGGCCCCCTACACATCCCAGGGCGTGGGCCTGATCCTGTTCGGAAACCTCGCCGCCTGCCTGGTCACCGCGCTGGCGGGCGGCTTTCGCGGCGTGATCGCCGGGCTCTCCCCCGCGCTCGTCATCGGCATGGCTGTCATCGCGTCCACCATGGATGCACAGGGCGACGCCCTGTTCGCCAGTGTGGCGGTTGCGCTCATTCTCAGTGCCGTTCTGACCGGCCTCTGCATTGTGGCCATCGGGCATTTTCGTCTTTCCAACCTGGTGCGATTCATCCCCTATCCCGTCGCTTCCGGCTTTGTCGCCGGAATTGGCGGCGCCGTGTGCCTGGCAGCCATGTCGCTGATGGACGCGGAACTGGCCTGGGGAGCGCTTCCGGAGTTGCTGGAGCCCGCAACGCTATGGCGCTGGGTACCCGGCGCGGCCTACGGAATCGCCCTGTTTTGGGCGATGAAACGCTGGCGCAACCCGCTGATTCTGCCCCTGAGCGTCGTGCTCGCGGTCGTTGCCTACCACCTGGCGTTCGCCGCGCTGGACATTTCCGGCGCCGAGGCACGGGCAGCCGGCCTGCTGCTGACCGGCACGGCCGAGGGCAACCTGTGGCCGGTACTGGGCCCCGCCGACCTGCTGCGCGTGGATTGGGCTGCGACAGCCCTGCAGGTTCCCAACATGCTGGGCCTGATGCTGGTTGCACTCATCGCCATCGTCATGAATGTCGCGGGCCTGGAGGTAGCCATCAACCGGGAGCTGGATTGGGACCGGGAATTCCGGGCCGGCGGCGGCGCCTCGCTTGTCGCCGGTCTCGGCGGCGGCACGGTCGCCACCATCGTCGTACCGGCATCGCTGCGCAGCAAGCTGTTCGGGGCCGACACCCGCCTGACCGGCATCTTTGCCGCGCTGGTCATCGCAAGCGCATTGATCGTCGGCGACGGCATGCTGGAACTGGTGCCGTCGCCGCTGGTTGGCGGCATATTGATCTTCGCCGGCCTCGGCATGCTGGACCAGGGCCTCATCGGCAGCCGCAACCGCCTCCCCGTTTCCGCATTCGGAATCGTCGTCCTGATCTTCATTGTCATCATCGCCTTTGGGCTGCTCGAAGGCATAGGCGCCGGCATGCTGGCGACACTCGTGCTTTTCGCCGTGCAGTTGAGCCGCGTCGATACGATCGCATCCCGCTTCACCGCGCGGGAGCGCCGCAGCAACAGGACACGCCCCGTACCGGACCGGGCCATACTGCTCGAGGAAGGCGAGCGCGTGCATGCCTACCGCCTGCGCGGCTACATCTTCTTCGGCAGCGTCACTTCACTGGTCGACCGGCTCAGGGAGTCTCTGGACGGTGCGGCGCGGCCCGTCTGCCTCCTGCTGGATTTCGCTGCCGTTTCGGGGTGCGACCCCTCGGCGGTAAGCGTACTGGCGCGCTTGCTGCAGACAGCGCAGGCGGCCGGCGTGGAGGTTGTGCTCAGCGCATTGCCGAAGCAGTTGGCCCGCGATTTCGAGCGCAACCTGTCGGCCAAGGCCTTCGCAGGCTTGTTCATCGAGCCCGATGCAGATCGCGCACTGGAGCGCGGCGAGGACATCGCGCTGGCGGCGTGGCGGGCGGGCACAAGCTCGACGGAGGGGCAGCGCGCCTCGCTGCTCGAGCGGGCGGCGGACGACCTCGAGCGCTACCTGGACCGGCAGATCGACTTCGAGGAACTGGTGGAAGACCTGCGCAACGGGCTGGAACCGCGGGAGTATGCAGCCGGCGAATCGCTCGCCGTGGCCGCGGAGCCGCAAGGTGGCCTGCAACTGCTGGTTTCCGGGCGGGCTTCCGCCTGCGATGCCGCGGGCGCCCGCCT
>JAPOON010000841.1 GCA_026713405.1 Gammaproteobacteria bacterium | reverse complement strand
TTCCCTGCCCGACGCCCTTCCGATCTCGATCCTTCGTCGCACATGAGCGAACCGGCATAGCGCCGCTCTCGCTTGTTGAATTCGAACCGGATGACGGTCCGGCCGTCCACGTCTTCGACGTTAAACGTGGTCTCGCCGCTCTGCCCGCTGATGACCCGCATGCGTTTGGCCAGGGCGACCGGCAGCCGGTAGACCCCGTTCTCGAAGGGGGCTGACGCGGCCGCCCGCAGTACGGCTTGGTCGATCCCCATTCGCTGGATGTACGCGGAGATGATGCTGCTGATGACCTGAGCATCGTCACCCGAGATGGCCTTCCCGTCCACCCCGAAGCGGTGGAGGCCGAAAAAGTCGCGATCGCCGTAATCGCGCGTGACCCCTCCCAGGAACGCGTATGCGCAGGCAGAGGCGCAGGTCGCGCTATCATACGAGAAGATGTTCGTGATGCCCTCCAGCGGAATGGATCGCCCGACCATCGTGTTCATGCCAGCCTTGCGGATCATCTCACCGAGCCGCAGGCCCGCCATAAGGTTCCCCCCTAGCGAATGGAGGTGGAGATCCTTGGAGTAGCTGGCTTCGTCGCTCTTGAGGAACCGCTCAAACTCGGCCGGCGTGTCCTCTGTGATCGTCCCTGTCGCTTGGACATGGATCATCATCATGCTGACCTGCACGGCCTCGAACCGCATCGGCTTCGTCTCATCCAGTGGCAGCTTGGTGCGCTCGGACAGCTTGGTGCAGGTCTCGTTCAAGCCCTTGAGCTGACCCGCCGGGCATCCTTCCTCGGCGAGCGCCGATCCCGGTGCCAGCACCAACAGGATGAGGAGGAGGTAGCGGGTTAGAGCCGACATGGGACTGTCCACGGTGAGTTCCATTTGGGATCGACCCCACCGCCCTGTCCGAATCGCCGCGCCGGTGGGACACTCGCCCCGAGCGCCGGCAGCTGACTCGGTGATAGCGCCGCGCTGAAAACGCGGAGAGGGACGTTCAACTCGTTCCCGGGGCACCACCACCGCCCGAAACGTATCGCATGTGAGGCGCTAAGCGCCTTACGGTCTAACCTGCGATACGTTTGCGTCCAGGCTTTCAACCGGCGCCGGCAAGGACAGGGTGCCCGATCCTGTGGATTCGCGCGGCGGCCGTGGTACGCGGTGCCCAGGAATCTGTGGTACTTTTGCGGTACTTCGTGGATCGTAGATGCCGCCGGGCCGTTGTAATCGCTGCGCTTTTCGCGGCGATGCATAGGTGGCGGAGACGGAGGGATTCGAACCCTCGATACCCATTTCTGGGTATGCTCATTTAGCAAACGAGTGCCTTCAGCCGCTCGGCCACGTCTCCGGCGCTCTGGCTCTAGAAGGTCGGATCCGGCGGGTCAACCCGATCCTGGCGGGCAGCGGCCACGCGGCGGCGCTCGACGTGCTTGGCGACGCGCAGATGCCGCGAGATCGCGTAGTTCATCGCCGTCAGGAAGCCGTAGGTGCCGCGCACGAAATGGCGGCGGCCGAGATAGGCCTTCAGGAAATTGCCCGGCAGCTCGACGAACCCCCGCCAGGTCGGAATCACCACGCCCCGCGCTTCCAGGTCGTCCGCCTGCTGGTCGGAGTAACGGTTCAGCTTGTCGAGCTGGTCGCCGAGCGAGCGCACCGAGAAATGGTGGATCACGCCCCTGAGCCGCCCTGGACTCACACCCGGTTCCAGCGCCACCCGGTCGTGGACCGGCGAGGCGGCGTAGCGGCCCCGGTCGCGGGCGATGTCCTCCGGCA
>JAPOON010000840.1 GCA_026713405.1 Gammaproteobacteria bacterium | reverse complement strand
TGGGCGGTACGGGGCAGGGAGCGCCGGGCCCCGGCCCGGGGGGGCGCGGCGGACAGGGGGCGGGCCCGGCGCGCCCCCCGCCTCTCCGGCTTCGTCGCCCGGACCGATCGCCTCTCCGGACGAACGGCGTGAGCTGCCTCGCAGAAAGGGCGCCAACGCGAAACGGATGGCTGCCAGTGCGAGCAGCGCTGCCGGAATCCAGAACGTCATTGTTCGTCCAGGATCGCCTGCAGCCGGCGGCGGTCCTCGGCATCGAGCACCGCCGCGCGCTGGCGCCGCAGCCGGCGCCCCACGAGACCGAGGCCCAGCAGAACGAACACCGCGGGCCCCAGCCAGAGCAACAGGGTGCCGGGTTTCAGGGGCGGGTCGTAGAGTACGAAGTCGCCGTAGCGGGCCTGCAGGAAGTCACGCACTTCCTGATCGGAGCGCCCTTCCAGCACGGCGAGGCGGTACACCGCCGCGCGCAGGTCCTGGGCGATGGGGGCGTCGCTGCCGCTGATGTTGACGTTCAGGCACTTGGGGCAGCGAAACTCGTTCACCAGCGCCCGGTAGCGGCGTTCGCTTTCGGTATCGGGAAAATGATGGACGTCCACCGGGCTTGCGGCCATTCCGCTGACCGCCAGAACGCATAACAAGCACGCTGCAATGGCTTTTCGTATGCTCGCATGGAACACTTTTTCGGAATTGGCTTTCCAAGCGCCGAACTGGGTATGTTCTCGGAATCCCCGTTTAGTCATCGATTGCTTCGATCCGTTCGAGTTGCGGGGCCAGTTCGTCCAGCCAGATCTGGCGGGTGATCTCGCCGACACGCTTGTAGACGATGGTTCCGGCTGCATCGAGGATGAAGGTTTCCGGGGCGCCGTAAACGCCGAGTTCTACGCCGAGGCTGCCGTCCCGGTCCAGGATGTTGAAGTCGTAGGGGTTGCCGAACTCGCGCAGCCAGCGCCGGGCCTCGCCTGGGTCGTCCTTGTAGTTTACGCCGACGATTCGCAAGCCGGTTTCGGCGCGTATGCGCATCAGTTCATCGTGCTCGGCCTTGCAGGTCGGGCACCAGGTCGCCCAGACATTGACCAGCAGCGGATTGCCCAGCAGGTCGTCCCGGCTCACGCGCCGGTTCGCCGGAACGCTTTCAGCCGGCTCCAGAAGCCCCGCTTCGAACTCCGGAAAGGGCTTGCCCAGCAGTGCCGAGGGCAGCCGGTGGGGGTCTTCCAGTTGAAAGCCGTAGTAACCGATCAGCAGAATCAGGAAAAAGATGCCGAGCGGCGCAAACAACCCGGCGCGGGACAGGGTAGTCGCCATCAGCCCGGCGTACTCCCGGGTGGGCTTCCACCGAGTGCAGAATCCGCAATCGCAGCGTCGGCCTGGGCGAGCCCGCGCGACGGGACCGCCGGCGACCCGTGAACGCGCGCCGAATGAACCCTGCGCAGGCGTCGATAACGCTTGTCGGCGATTGCCAGCACGCCGCCGAAGGCCATGAACAGGGCGCCGAACCAGATCCATCGGACAAAGGGCTTGACGTAGACCCGGACCGCCCAGGCATCGCCTTCCAGGGGTTCCCCGAGCGATACGTAGATGTCCTTGAAGAATCCGGCGTCAATGGCGGCTTCCGTCATGACCGAACCACCGGCCAGGGATTGACGCTTCTCCGGCACCAGCAGCAGCTGCCGGTCGCCATCCGCCACTTCGAACTGCCCGCTGCGGGACACGTAGTTGGGGCCTTGTGCGATGACGATGCCGCCGAATCGGAACTCCACCCCGCCGTGCACGGCCACCTCCCCCGGAACCATCCGTATGTCTTTTTCCACGGACAGTTCATGGGTGAGGGCAACGCCCAGCAGACTCATGGCGAACCCGGCGTGGGCAGCGGTCATGCCCCAATAAGCAAGGGGGATTCGCCCGACCCGGACCAGCAAGCCCGCCCTCTTTCCGCCCGCCGCCGGGGCGACTGAATCCGGTTTGCCCCGCACCGCGTCGGGCAGCCGCACGCGGCGCGCGAAGTCCAGCCCGTGCGCGGCCAGCACCCAGGCCGCCAGCACCACGGCCAGCAGCGTACCGGGGGACAGCGCCTCTTCGACGACCAGCGGCACGAGCACGCCCACTGCAAGAGCAACGCCGCCGGACCATGCGATGCGGCGCCTGAGCTTCGCAAAGCCGGTTCGCTTCCAGCTCATGAAAGGCCCGATTCCCAGCGCGAGCGCCACCAGCAGCATCAGCGGGACGAAGAAGGTGTTGAACCAGGGTGGGCCGATACTGATCTTGGCGCCGCCGCTCAAGGCCTCGTAAGCAAGTGGGTACAGGGTTCCCAGCAGCACCACCGCCAGGGCCACCACGAACAGCAGGTTGTTCAGCAACAGGAACGCTTCGCG
>JAPOON010000839.1 GCA_026713405.1 Gammaproteobacteria bacterium | reverse complement strand
GGCGGCCAGCCCGCCGGCGAACGCCAGCCCTGTCTGGCCGTCGCCGAAGCCGGGCGTCGGAATGGATACCAGATCACCGCCTGCGCGCGTGGCCGCGGACGCCGCCCCGCTACGCAGCCAGTAGATGCTCTCGAAGCCGCCCAGGTCTGCCTCCTCGCCCCTGGGACCATGCGCGCTGCCCCTGCCGTAGACGATGTTCGGATTCGCCGCGCGAATGTCTTCGACGTCGATGCGCAGCCTGGTGCGTGCCGAGGGCAGGTAGTTGGTGATGAAGACATCCGCGCGCCGGGCAAGTTCGAGGACGATGTCGCGGCCATCGTCCAGGGTGAGGTCGATGCCCACCGAGCGTTTGCCGCGATTGAAGGTGTCCCACAGGAAGTTGATGCCCTCCACGTCTGCCGGCACGCCCCATCCGGACAGGCCCCGCATGAAATCGCCATGCTTGGCATGCTCCACCTTGATGACCTCGGCCCCCCAGTCGCTCAGCGCTGCAGCCGCCGATGGCGCAAGCGCGAATTGGGCAACTTCCAATACGCGCACACCTTTCATTACGCTCGTCATTGGTGCTTGTTCACTCCTCATCCGGCGGACAGGCCGATATAGTAATCGCGTGCGAGGAACTGGCGATATGAAAATCGGGCTTGCGGCGGCATTCGGCGATTCGCCGCTTCGGGACATCGGGTTCCTGAAGGCGTTTGCCCGGGCAGCGGAGGATTGCGGTTTCAACTCGCTCTGGGTGCCCGAACACATCGTGTTCTTTAACCGCTACACAGACCCATACCCGCACACGCCCGACGGCGTCGCACCGTGGAAAGGCCGCTTCGGGCTCTACGATCCCATGCTGGTCTGCACGGTGGCGGCTGGCGTCACGACGCGCCTCCGGCTCGGCTCCGCCGTGCTTATCGTGCCGGAAAGGCCGCCGCTGCTACTCGCCAAGGAAATCATGACGCTGGACCACATCGCCGAAGGCCGCTTCGATTTCGGCGCAGGCCTGGGCTGGTCTTCCCAGGAATACGCGGCACTGGGCGTGTCCTGGCAAGGTCGTGGCAAGCGCTTCGATGAATACCTCGACGCGATCCGGGTCGCCTGGTCCGCGGAGACGGCCGAGTTCAACGGTGAGTTCGTGCAATTCAAGGACGCGGTGTTGCAGCCCCATCCCCACACCAGGGGCGGCCCGCCCATCCTGATCGGCGGCAACTCGGATTTTGCCATTCGCCGCGCGCTGCGTCGGGGCAACGGCTGGATTGGCGTGGGGACACGCTACGACGAACCTGAACCCCTGCTGGCCCGCGTACACGCGGCGCTCGAGAAGGACTCTCTCCCTCGAAACCGCGACTTTCAGATCAAGCTGAGCTTGCCCTATTCACCGCACAATTCAGACGATGACCTGTTGAACATGGTTCGTTCGGTGGCAAACCTCGGCCTGCACGAGCTGGTTCTGCAGTTGCCGGTGAGGGCAAAGTTCCTGGAAAGCGACATGCGGCGCTGGAGCGGGTTGCTCGGCCTGACCGGTTGACCCGGTGGGAGCTTGGCTACGCCGAAGCGCTCACGGTCAACGGACGGAGCCGGGTTGCCCGTAAACAGCCGTTACAGCACTAAACGACGCCCTTCCGCTACACATGCTTCTGCCCTGCTTTACGGATGTTCTGGGCGGCCGCCGTAAAAAAGGTGCACAGATAAAAGGGAAACGCATCGCCCTGTGCTTCCGTACGGGCATCACCCGTGTTGTGGCGATACTCGCCCTGCCAGGTCAGCGTGCAGCTTCGTTCGCTAATGGTCGTTACCTGAACCGAACCGCCCCCTTTCAGGAAGGTGTGGCTGTTCGTGGTGAGATACTCGAAGAACATCTCCTGTTCATTGTATTGGGTGATGTCGAACTCATGTGAGACGTTCTTGTCGGGCCGCGAAGAATCGTAGGGATTGGGAATCTGGTAGGTCATGATGACGCGCCCGCCTTTTTTCACCAGACCGTCCACCACGGAGGGTTGGCTGTACCGGGTCGGCCAGAGCCAGCTGGTGCGGTAATCCAGGAGTGTTGCGATCCATTCCCGCCAAACATCCCCGGCCGGCATCCGAACATTTGCTTCGAAACAGTACGGGTATTTGGCTAGCCCGTCTTCGAACTCGCGAGTCGTGGTCAAGGTATAGTCGCGCATGTACGGCTCCCGTGACGTCGGTTCGAACACAGTGTCGGCCAATGCTAGTCGCGCGCCGCATTTGGCGTCAACGTCCGGCAGGCGGCCTGTCATCGCCTTGCGAATCAGATTCTCTTGGCGCGTGCGTTCGCGGTAAGTTAACGTTGACTTGTGTCGAGCAGTCGCGAAGACAGTCAGATCCTCTACGAACCTGACGAAGTGCCCCCGCCACGCCTGGCGGTTGGGCTCGGGCTTCAGTACGCCCTGCTTACTTTGAGCGGCACGATGATGATCCCCATGATCATATTCCGCGCCGCGCAAGCCCCCGAAGCGACGCTGCTCTGGGGGGTGTTCGTGTCCATCGTCATCTGTGGCCTGATCACCGCGTTGCAGGCTCGCCGCATTGGCCGTTTCGGCGCCGGCTACGTCCTCATTACTGGAACAACGGGCACGGCCATCGCGGTAAGCGTCGATGCCATCGCCGCCGGCGGCGTAGCCTTGCTCGGCGCGCTGGTGCTCGCCGCATCGCTGTTCCAGTTCCTGTTCGCGCTACGGCTCTCCCTTTTCCGGCGGGTGTTCACGCCGACGGTTGCCGGCATCGTTCTGCTGCTCATACCCGTCGCCGTCATGCCTGTGGTTTTCGACATGCTGGACGAAGTGCCCGCCGGAACCACGCCCGCGGCGGCGCCATTGTCCGCGCTCGTCACCGTGCTCGTACTGGGCGGCGTCATGGTCAAGGGATCGCCGAAACTGCGCGCCTGGGCAGCCTTGATCGCGCTTGTGGGCGGAGCGGCAACAGCCGCGGCCTTCGGGACCTACGACTTCGATCGCCTCGCCGCAGCCGATTGGATCGGCATTCCCGCCGAAGGACCGGAATTCAAATTCGACTTCGGCTCATCGTTTCTGCAGTTGTTGCCGGCGTTCGTTCTGGTTTTTCTGGTGTGCACGGTGCGTACCATCAGCGGCCTGTTCGCCATTCAGAGCGTGTCCTGGCGAACTCAACGCGCCGTGGACTTTCGCGCAGCCCAAGGAGCGGTGGCTGCGGACGCCGTCAGCAACCTGTTGTCCGGACTGGCTGGTACGGTTCCCAACGGCGTTCGAACAACAACCGCCTCGCTTACGGAGTTGACCGGCGTCGCGGCGCGCCGGGTCGGCGTACTGTTCGGCCTGTTTCTCTCTGCGCTGGCATTCTTTCCCAAGGTGTTGGCCATCGTGTTGGCCATTCCGGGGCCGGTGATCGCCGGTTATCTGACCGTGACGATCACTCTAATCTTCGCGTTGGGTATGCGAATGATCGTCTCGGACGGGTTGGACCGTCGCCAGGCCCTGGTCGTGGGAGTCTCCTTCTGGATGGGCGTCGGCTGCCAGTACGGCTTTATTTTCCCGGAAGTCGTACCGCATCTTGCAGGCGGCCTCCTGAACAGCGGCCTGACGGCTGGAGGCCTCACGGCGATCGTCCTGACAGGCCTGATGGAATTGACAGCGTCTCCGAGCAGGCGTCTGCAAACCGACCTTGACCTGACAGCGTTGCCGACAATCCGCGAGTTCATCGCCGACTTCGCGTCTCGCAACGGCTGGGACGAGGCTTTGGCGAATCGTCTCGATGCAGCAAGCGAAGAGACCCTGCTGACGCTGTTGCGCGACGACGAGGCCAGAGAATCCAGCCGCCGCCTGCTGATCAAGGCCCATAGGCAGGGTGGGGAAGCGATCCTGGAGTTCATTGCCGCCGGCGGCGAGGAGAACATAGAAGACCGCCTCGCCCTGCTCGGAAAGGGGGCTGCCGAGAGCTCTCTGGAGCGGGACGTTTCACTGCGCCTGCTGCGCCATCTCGCTACCGAGGTGCGCCATCGCCAGTACTACGATACCGACTTCATCAGGATTCGCGTAGCGCCGAAAATCTGAGGGCGGGCAGCGTGTCCCGGAAAAGGCGTCGTCAGACATACTCGATGCGTCGTCTCCTCTGCAGGATACTATCAGTGTCCTCATAGTAAACACGCCATCCGAGGCACGCTTACGGCTCTTCGGCCAACCGGACAAGCTCTCACTGGAGATCTCACGACAACGTGAACCCCGGACTCGGGCATTCTTGTCCGCCCCGCTCACGCGGAGAACACTATCCGCACGCGGCGGCGCCGTCAGAGCACGACGGTTCAAGCCCGCATGCGCTGGGAAGACATGGAAGCTCACGGCCGGCGCCGATCCCGTTCCGGTTCAGCCCCGCATGCGCGGGATAGACCCTCAAGCAGCGAGCAATCAGTCCAGTCAATTCGCACCGGCGGGACAACTTTGGGACACCCTGTGGGGCAACTGCAAGAATCAGGAATCGGCCTTCCAACCGCTGGTTTTCGCTAACCATCAACGCGCCGGGCGATTCCTCAACAGACGGCCCGCGCCGGGCGCCTCGGCGGCGCCGATCCCCCAGCTGAGCTGGCCGTTTACGAAAACATGGTCGATGCCCACCGCCGGTTGTTTCGGATTTCCAAAGTCTGCGCGGTCGGCAATGGAGGAGGGATCGAACACCACGATGTCGGCGTAGTTGCCGGGGGCCAGCGTGCCGCGCCGGGTAATGTTGAACCGTTGCGCCGTCATGCCCGTCATCTTGTGTACCGCTGCTTCGAGCGACAGCAGGTTCTGCTCCCTGACATAGCGGCGGATCACGCGGGGAAAGGTGCCCCAGAGCCGGGGATGGGGATGTGGGTCCCGGGGCAGCCCGTCGGAACCGATGATGGCCGAACGGTAGCCGATGATGCGGCTTACGTCGCGCTCGCTCATCTGAAAATAGCAGGCGCCCCCGGGTTGCAGTCGGCGCGCGGCCTCCCGCTCCGAGCAGCCCCACTCCGATGCGATCTGGTGCAGGTATCTGCCCGCCAGTCCGGGGTAATCGCGGGAGCGGGTGACGAGAACCTCGATGCCCTCCTCGACGAAGGCGGGGTCCAGCACGGTCGATCCGGCTCGATAGGGATAGCAGTCGACGCTGACCTCCTGCGACTCGGACGCCTTGTCCAGTAGCGCCAGCGTCTCGGCGCTGCGCCCCCAGTTGCGCGTACCGGCGCACTTGTGATGCGAAATGATCAGGGGGGCTGTGCCGATGCGTGCAGCCGCCAGCGCCTCGCTCATGGAGTCGAGCACCAGATCGCTCTCGTCCCTGATGTGCGAGGCGTACACGCCGCCGAACTCGGAAGACTTGCGGACCAGCGGTATCAGCTCGCCATTGTCGGCCGCGCGTCCCGGGGCGTAGTAGACGCCGCTGCTCAAACCGGCAGCGCCGGCACGCATGGCTTCGTCGAGCAAGCCGAGCATGGCGCCAAGCTCCCGGGGCGTGGCCCTGCGGTCGAGCGCCTGCATCGTCGCCGCCCGCAGCGCGGTGTGGCCGACGAGCGAAACCACGTTTGCCGCCGGCATGGCGGCATCGACAGCGTCGAAATAGGAACTGAAGTCGGAGAACCGGAAGTCCGAAGGGTTCCCCAGCAGGTTGAGCGGCTCCGGCAGGTCCGGGGGATTGTTCAGCGGTGCCAGGCTCAGGCCGCAGTTGCCCACCACCACGGTGGTGACACCTTGACTGATCTTCGCCCGCATGGAGGGATCCGCGAGGCAGGCTTGGTCGTCGTGGGCATGCGCATCGATGAAGCCGGGAGCGATACACCGACCCCGAACATCGAGTTCTGCGGCTGTCCGGGCTGAATCGACTGCGCCGATGGCCGCTATGCGGTCTCCTTTCAGCGCCAGGTCCGCGCTGTACGGGCTTCGGCCGGTACCGTCGATCAGGGTTCCACCCCGAAGTACCGTATCGTAAGGAGGGGAATGGTTGACGGTACTCATGCCTGCCTGGCGCGGGTTATTTTCCGGCCCCTACTTGCGGAGAAGATTGTCCAATGAGCCAGGTTCGTACCCGATCACCGCTTTCTCGAGAGGTTGGCGTATCCCTTGAGCGGATATGATCGGGGATTGAAGGTCCACCGGCAACCGTTGCGCCAGACAGACCCGGTTAGAATCCCTCGCGACTATCCAGAGTGCCGTTCATGTACAGGCATCTGATCGAAATTGATGGTCTGGCCCGGTTGGGCTCGACGGCACGCCTGTTCGACTGCCGGACGGTGCTCGGCGATCCGGAGGCGGGGCGGCGTGCCTACGACGAGGGGCACATCCCGGGCGCGCTGCATGCCGATCTCGACCGGCACCTGGCGGGGTCGCCGGGTTCTGGAGGACGGCACCCGCTGCCTGAACGGTCTGCGCTGGCCGGGCGGTTCGCCGCCTGGGGGGTCAATTCAGGCGACCAGATGGTTTTCTACGATGATGCGGGGGGCGCCTTTGCAGCCCGGGGATGGTGGCTGGCCCGCTGGTGCGGGCATGAGACTGTGGCGATCCTGGACGGCGGGCTGGCTGCCTGGCCCGGCGACCTGACCACCCGGGTCGAGGTGCCCGGCCGCGGCAACTTCGCGTTGCGCCCGCCGCTGACCCGCACGGTTACCGCAGCAGAGATCGGCCGCGATGGCGACCGTTTCAGCCTGATCGATGCCCGGACACGGCGCCGCTTCGATGGCATCGAGGAGCCTATCGACCGGGTGGCGGGCCACATTCCCGGCGCCCACTGCCGGCCGTTCCAGGAGAACCTGGATGCGAGCGGCCGCTTCCGGGACGCTGCCGAGTTGCGCGGGCGCTTCGCAGGGCTGGAGAACAATCCGGTGTGCTACTGCGGTTCGGGCCTGACGGCTGCGCACAACGTATTGGCGATGCGCCTGGCCGGTTTCGATGAGCCGGCGCTCTACCCCGGATCCTGGAGCGAGTGGATAGCGGACCCGGCACGGCCGGTCGCGCCGTGATCGAACCCGCCGATCTTGCCTGGCGGGACGGTGTGCCCTTCGCCCGGGATTTCGGCGACATCTACCATTCGGCCGATGAGGAAGGAGAGACGCGGCGTGTGTTCATTGAACCGTCGAACCTGGCCGGAATTGCGGGCAGGGCGGCTGCTGAGCGCACTACGCTGCGTGTCGGCGAACTGGGTTTTGGGACGGGGCTCAACTTCGCGGTCGCCGCGGCCTTGGCACTCCGGCGAGGTTGCCGGCTGCATTATATCGGGTTCGATGCTCGCCCCATCGACCCGGCGGACTTCCGCGCGATCGCAACGAAGCGCCGGCCGGGCATACCCGTCTATGGGGAACTCGAACGCGCGTATCCGCCATTGCTGCCAGGATGGCACCGCCGGGTGTTGGCAGAGGGCCGGGTCTGGCTCTCCTTGTACTGGGGCGATGCGGGCGCCGGGTTGAGCGATCTGATTGGCCGTCAGCGGCAGCCCTTCGATGCCTGGTTTCTGGACGGCTTTGCGCCGGACAGGAATCCGGAGATGTGGCGCGAGGAACTGCTGCAGATGGCGGCGCAACTCTCAGCCCGGGGCACGGCGGTGGCCACGTTTACCGCGGCTGGGCGTGTTCGCCGGGGCCTCGCGGCTGCCGGGTTCGAGATGTGGCGGGTCGACCAGCGGCCGCGCAAGCGGGAGAGCCTGGCCGGCTCGTTCATCAAGAAAGGGTTGGAGAGGAAAAAAGAACCGGACAGGGTTGCGGTTGCCGGTGCCGGAATTGCCGGAGCCGGCATTGCGCGGCACTTGGCGGAGCGAGGAATCGCCGTCACCGTGTACGACCCCGCACCGGCTGTTGCCAACGGCGCGTCGAGTATTCCGGCCATGCTCCTGCATCCGAGGCTGCTGGGCGACGG
>JAPOON010000838.1 GCA_026713405.1 Gammaproteobacteria bacterium | reverse complement strand
GGGGGGGGGTGGTCAGCGAGGACCTGATGAGCCTGCTCACCGCGAATCCCCGGTCGCCGCGCAACATGCGGGGCGCCCTCGAGGCGCAGATCGCCGGTTGCCGCACCGGCGAAGCGAGGCGCGGCGCGCTGTTCGACCACTATGGTACGGATCAGGTGCGCGCCGGTATCGATGCGCTCATGGATTACGGGGAACGCCTGACGAGGCTCGCCATCGAGCGCATGGCGGATGGCGAATACACGTTCTCGGACTGGCTCGACGACGACGGACTGTCGCCGGAGGCGGACCCGGTGGAGATTCGCGTCACCCTGCGGGTCAAGGGCACTGAGCTGGAGTTCGATTTCACCGGTACGGGCAAACAGGTCGGGGCGGCCATCAACAACGTGCCGTCGTCCACGATCTCGTCGGTCTATTACGCGGTGCGCCTGCTCACCGGCGACGCCGCGCCCAACAACGACGGCTGCTTCCGTCCGGTGTCGGTGGTGCTGCCGCCCGGAACGATCGTCAACCCGACATTCCCCGCACCGGTAAATGCCCGGGGCGTCGGCATAGCGCGCATTGTCGATGCCGTGCTAGGTGCGCTGTCCGCCGCCTTGCCGTCAACCATTCCCGCGGCGGGATGCGGGCACGCTACCGTTATCCTGGCCGGCGGCAGCGAACCGGAGACCGGCAGGCGCTTCGTGGGCGTGCTGGGCGGGCCGCTGCGCAGCGGCACCGGCGCCCGCCCGGCCATGGACGGGCTCGATGTGACCGACCACGACCTGTCAAACTCGCACCACATCCCGCTGGAGGTAACGGAAGGCGAACTTCCGGTGCGCTACCGGCGTATGGAACTGTGGCAGGATTCCGGCGGCGCCGGCACCTGGCGCGGCGGCCTGGGCTATCACGCCTGGGTGGACTGGCTGCGCGGCGAGGGCGTACTGGCGTTGCGCGGCGAACGGCAGCGGTTCCGGCCCTGGGGAGTTCACGGCGGGGAGCCGGCGCCGCCATGCCGGTGGGGACTGGTGCGGGAGAACGGGGACGCGGAAATCCTGCCCGGCAAACATCTTCTTGCCATCAGGAAGGGTCAGGCCCTGAGTTACTGGTCTACGGGCGGCGGCGGATACGGCCCCCCGTGGCACCGGGATGCCGAACGCGTGCTGGCGGACGTGCTGGACGGCCGCGTCTCGACGGACGAGGCGCGGGAGCACTATGGTGTGGCCATCGAGGACGGAAGGCTGGATCGGGAGGCAACCCGGGCGCTGCGTGCGGCGAAACAGGCCTCAGCGCAGCAGGCGGCGGGTTGAGAGGCGCTGCGAGCGCGGCAGGCCCGCCGGGGGCCCCGGGCTCTAGCCCTGTTCCATACCACCGCGCCCGCCGATTGACGCCGGTGGCGCAAGTGCGGGGGCCGGTCAGCGGCCGAACGTGCGACAACTGATGAGGGAGGAACCCATGGACCGGGAAGCCGAAATCCAGGAAATCATCGACCGCGAGTCGCGGGGGTACGAAGAGGAGGATGCGGACCTGCTGCTCTCGGTGTATCACCCGGACATGGTCTGGGCCTGGCCGCCGACGCCGACTTCTTACGACCCGATGGACTGGGTACTGCGCATGGGCCGCTTCGACGAGCAGCGCTGGCGAACTCTGATCGAGCGGTTCTTTGCCACACACACCATCATCCACAACCAACGGGTCACCCGCAAGATCGTCGTTTCCCCGGAGGGCGACGGCGCCTTCGCCGTGGTGGATATCGACACCCTGTGGCGCCGCGAGGCCGAGGGCGACACCGCCTGGCACGACGGCAGCACCGAGGAGCACGTCATCGGCCGGGCGTGCAAGATCTACACCCTGGTCAACGGGGAATGGAAGATGCTGTATCAGCCCGGGACCATGCAGTACCCCGAAGCCGGCTGAGTTCCTGCAGCCGCGATTCAGCGTCCGGCGCAGCCCGCTTCGCGACTTCTGCCCACTTCAGTCGAACGACTCTTCAACTCCCGGCGATCGACCAGTGCTCCCTGCGCGGCAGCGCGCCGGCCGATTCCGTCGAACGCGTTTTACGGGTTGCCGGGTGCGGCCACCGGCACGTCGATGAGGATGTTTCGGAAGCTGTCCAAGCGGGCCTGGTGTCCCGGGTAGATCAGGGTGGTGGTGTCGGCCTGTTCGATGATTGCGGGGCCGGTGAGTTCGAAACCCGCCGGCAGGTCGTCGCGCCGGTAGACGGGTACATCTTCGAGGCCGGCGGTGCTGTCCAGGCAGGCCTTGCGATGGCGGGGCGTCGGTGACCCGGCAACCGCCGCTGCGCTTTCGGAGAGCAGGGTGGTCTCTTCGGATTCCTTGTAGTGCACGCTGCGCAGGGTGACAAACTCCACGGGCGCATTCTCATCGCAGTGACTGTAGGCGCGCTGGTGCGCCTCGTGAAACGCCCGGGACGCTCCGTCGATGGCGTCTGCATCCTGCGGTGCAATCGTCACTTCGAGTTCATGGGACTGGCCGATGTAGCGCATCTCGGTACGGTACTCGATGGATGCATCGCCGGGGTTCACGCCGTCGTCGCGCATCTTGGCGCGGCAGGCGTCGTCGAGTGCGGCGAACCGCGCGCGCAGTTCGTCCAGGTTCGCCTCAGCCGCAGCCACCTCGAAGCTGGTCATGGACTCATGCTGGATCGGCGCCAGCATCAGGCCCATGGCCGACAGCACGCCGGGTGCCGTGGGGATGAGAATGGTGCCGATGCTGGCGGCCTCGGCCAGCTTGCCGGCGCTTAGCGGGCCGGCGCCGCCGAAGGCGATGAGCGCGAAATCCCGCGGATCGTGGCCGCGCTTGATGGACACCAGCCGAAGCGTCTGCGCCATGTTGTTGTTGACGATGGCCTGGATGCCGAGGGCGGCCTCGAGCAGGCTCAATCCCAGCGGCTCGGCGATCTTCTCCTCGATCACCTGCCGGCTCTTGCCGATGTCCAGGTCGAGGCCGCCGGCGAAGGTTTCCGGGTTCAGGTAGCCGAGCACGAAGCCGGCATCGGTGACGGTGGGTGCCTCGCCGCCCCGCCCGTAGCAGGCGGGCCCGGGGTCGGCGCCGGCGCTCTGCGGGCCTACCTTCAATGCGCCGCCTTCATCGACGTAGGCGATGCTGCTGCCCCCCGCGCCGATGGTCTGCACATCGATCATGGGAATGTTCAGGGGATAGTCGGCGAAGCTGCCGTCGTTGCTGATCAGCGCCCTGCCGCCGCGAATCAGCGCCACATCGGTGCTGGTGCCGCCCATGTCCAGGCTGATGCAGTCGGGAAAGCCGGCGCTCGCGGCCACGTTGGCGGCGCCGATCACGCCGGCGGCCAGGCCGGAGAGCACCGTGTTCACGGGACGCTCTATGATGTTGCCCACGCCGCCCACGCCGCCGTGGGACTGCATGATGTGCAACGGGCCCGACACGCC
The DNA here is from genome assembly GCA_026713405.1 of Gammaproteobacteria bacterium. Next base: position 3,302 of record JAPOON010000838.1, on the reverse strand, counting down.
CGCCGACCCGAGTTGCTCGACCAGGCCGCGCAGGTAGTTGGTGACCACCGGCTTGACGTAACCGTCGAAACCGCTCACCACCAGCCGCCGGTATTCGCGCCGCCGGGGCAGCACGTCGCTGGACAGCGTGACGTCCACGTCCGGGTACATTGCGGTCAGGATCTCCCGGGCGCGGCGTTCGTGGGCGGGGTTGGCATAGGCGTGCAGGAAGCAGACCACCAGCACTTCGGCGCCCTGTTCCCCGACCAGCGTTTGCGCCACGTTCCTCAGGTGCTCTTCGTCCAGTGGCGTAACCACCTGTCCCTGCGCGTCCATGCGCTCCCGCACGCCCAGAGCGCGCCGGCGCGGCGCCAGGAACAGGGGTTCCACCGGGTCCATGTCCAGGTCGTACATGCGCGGACGCCAGCCGACGCCGATGTACAGCACATCGCGGAAACCCTCGGTCATCACCAGCCCCAGCCGCGCCCCGCGACGGGTGAGGATGCAGTTGGTGGCGACGGTGGTGCCGTGTCCCAGCCGCTCGACTTCGCCGGGGGATACGTCGGCCTTCGCCAGGGCCTGTTCGAGCCCCGTCATGAAGCCGCGGGAAAAATCGGGCGGTGTGGAAGGCGCCTTGTGCACGACCCATGAGTCCCGGTCACGGTCCCGGATGAAGACATCGGTAAAGGTGCCGCCGACATCGATCCCTGCAATAGCCATGCTTCCCCCTCAGAAAAAAGAACGGTTTACAGGAAACGGTGTGCGGCTACCAGTGCCCAGACGGCGCCAAGCAGCAGCAGGCTCAACGCCACGGCGGCGGAAGCGATGTCCTTGGCGCGCCCGGCGAGGTCGTGGTGCTCGTGCCCCACCCGGTCGACGACGGCCTCTACGGCGGTATTCAACAACTCGGCGATCAGCACGATGGCGTAGGACGTGATCAGGATGGCGGTTTCCACCAGGGTCTGCCCCAGCCAGAACGACAGGGGCACCAGCACCACGCCGAGGGCGACTTCCTGGCGGAATGCAGACTCCTCCCAGGCGGCCTGCAGGCCTTTCATCGAGAACTGACTGGCCTTCCGGATCCGCTTAATCCCCGTGTAGCCCGGTTTCACGGCGACTTCATTCCGGCATGGACGCCGGCTGCGCCGGAACCGTTTCGTCCGGGCAAGGTCCGTGCCCCACCTGGATGGTGGAATGATTGACGCCGAAGTTCTCCAGCAGCACCGCCTTCAGCCGCTGCACCACCGGCTGGATTTCCGTTTCCTCTTCGACGCGGGCATGCAGCGTGACCAGCGGCAGTTCGGCGGTGAGCGACCAGGCGTGCAGATGATGCACCTCCACCACGCCCTGCACCATGGCCAGGCGGTCGCGCATCGCCTGCACGTCCAGGGTCTTCGGCACGCCTTCCAGCAGAATGTGGGTGGCATCGCGCAGTACCCGCCAGGCGCCGCGCCCGAGGATGACGGCGATAATCAGCGACAGCAGCGGGTCGACCCGGGTCCAGCCGGTGAAATAGACCACCAGGGCGGCGATGATGGCCGCCGCGCTGCCGAGCAGGTCGCCCAGCACGTGCAGCGCCGCGGCCTGCACGTTGGCGTTCCAGTCGGCGCCGTGCAGCCACTTGTAGGCGATCAGGTTGACCACCAGGCCGATGCTGGCGACGATCAGTGCCGGCACCGGCAACATGGCTTCCGGCGTCAGCAAGCGCCGGTACGCCTCGTAGAGAATCCACAGCACCAGAACGGCCAGGGTGATGCCGTTGAGCATCGCGGCCAGTACCTGGAACCGATGGTAGCCGTAGGACAGTTTGCTGTCGCCGCTGCGGCGCGACAGCAGTGTCGCCCCCCAGGCAAGGCCGAGGGCGGTGGCATCCAGGAACATGTGTCCGGCATCGGCAAGCAGCGTCAACGAGTTGGCGAGGATGCCGCCCGCCACCTCTACCACCATGAACACCGCGATCAGGATGAAGGCGCGCCGGAGGATCGTCTCCTGGTGATGGTGGTGATGGGAATGCGCCACGTTGCCGGGCCCTTGCAAGGCTTTCCGGGTGCCGATTATAGCGCGCCTTGACCCCGGGACAGACCCGTGGGGGGCGGTCGGGAGAGGGCATTGCAGGATCGTGTTCCGTTGCGGATGCACACCGTCCTGCACCAGGAACACCCTGAAACCCAGGTCCCCAGGCGATTCGGGGTGGGCGGCGCGGGCGGTGTGCAGCCCGGGGGCATATCCGTTAAGGTTTGGCGCTTTTCGAGGGAATGCCATGGAAAGGATGCTGCTGGATTTCGACGGCAAGGTCGCCGTCCTCAAGTTCAATCACCCGGAAGTCCTGAACGCCATCGGTGCGCAGATGCTCGAGGAACTGTCGGAGGCACTGCTGGATGTCGAGAACCCGGCCAACGGCGCCCGCTGCCTGCTGCTCACCGGCGAGGGCAGAGGCTTTTCGGCAGGCGCCAACCTGCAGGACGACGGCAGCAACGAGCGGCGCGGCAGCGCGGGTTCCGGCCTGCGCTCCGGGTATCACCCCATCCTGCTGCGTCTGCGCGATCTCGAGATGCCCATAGTGACCGCCGTGAACGGCCCCGCCGCCGGGGTCGGCATGAGCTTCGCCCTGATGGGCGACATCGTCTGTGCACAGAGAGATGCCTACTTCCTGCAGGCATTCGGGCGTATCGGCCTGGTGCCGGACGGCGGTTCGACCTTCATGCTGCCGCGGATGGTGGGCTGGGGCCGGGCCGTGGAACTGTCGATGCTGGCGGAAAAGCTGCCGGCGGAAAAGGCTCTCGAGTGGGGTCTGGTAAACCGGTTGTTCGATGATGGCGAGGCACTCCGCGAAGGCGCGATGGCCATGGCCCGGCGGCTTGCCGACGGGCCGCGCTCGCTGACGCTGATGCGCAGGGAGTACTGGAACACCTGGCACAACGCGTTCGAACAGCAACTCGATCTCGAAGCCAGGCTGCAGGACGAAGCCGGCAGGACGGCGGACTTCGCCGAAGGCGTGCAGGCGTTCTTCGAGAAGCGCCCGGCCCGGTTCAAGGGCGAATAGGGCGCCCCGCCGGGCGCTCACGCGGCGCGCTAAAGCGCCGCATACGAACTCGCTGCCCGGTGCAGGTGATTGTCGAATAGAAGCTAGTAAAGTGAATTGGAGACCTTGTTCCATGCGGGCATTGGGGGGACCGGTGTCGCGCAATGTGCTTGCGGCAGCGGCGCTCGCGGCAATGTGCTGGATGCCGGTTCCTGTCCGTGGCGAGACGGACGCCGCCGGGCCCGCGAGCCTTGCCGCGTGCGCAGCCTGCCACGGCGCCGAACTGCAGGGCGACGCCACG
>JAPOON010000837.1 GCA_026713405.1 Gammaproteobacteria bacterium | reverse complement strand
CGAAAGAATCATTTCGAGATCAATCGTATTGTTCACCTGAGATTCTCCGTCGCTTCGATTGACTACGCATGGCATGCAGGCGCCTTCCCAAACCACCTGTATCCAGGGACCGGGTCGGGCGCTAGCCCGGAAACTCCTTGACGGCAAATTCGTGGCACCAAGTCCGGTCGCAGGCCTTTTCTCGAGATTGAGTGGGCGTCGACGCAGCAACCGCCAGACGAAATCTGCGAACCGGGAGGTTGAGAGCTCCCCAACCGAAGCCGGATTCTGCGGGGCTGGTGACCGACTCGAACATCTACAGAGCCAGCGGTGCCGTCCGCCAAGCAATTCCGGGCAGTCGCGGATGGCGCCTCCCGCCCTTCGGCAGCGCCTACCAGTACGGCCCTGTGCGGTAGTCGTTCTCGGGATCTGAACCCCTTGCGTCCGGGCATCTGGAATCAACCGTCAAGCCTTCACTGAATAGGTTTCAGCCGCGCTCGACGTTATCCCCCAAAAAAGCTTAGACTATCACGATAGTTGGAACTGGTGTCAAGTCCGTATGCGATAGCCAGAGGGTATCGGAAACCCTAGCATACGCGGGAATCCGCAGTTGGCGTCTTCTATGCCATTGCTGTGGAGGACCCGGACGCGTGGCTTGGCGGCCCACGTGCCAAGGACGAAGAACTAGTCGATATAGTCGGCCAATCGGCCCGGACACGCCACGGGAAGCGGGAGGTGGCCGCTACGTCGCGTCGACGAACAAGCCTCGCGGTGACCCTTGGACCCCCAGCGTTTCCAAGCGTGGACCACGGCACAGTTTCACAATCGGGGGCTCCATGGGTCCATGTGGCACGAACGTTCCGCGATCTACGCCACTCCGGGGAAGATGATCTAGCATCTCGGAGCTGAGGAACGGGGGTGTGGATTCCCCGGGGAACCGCAGTCGCATCCTCAGAGCAACAGTGACTCTACACGGCAGGCGAGCCCTGCCAAGCTGGGCACCCCCATTTCGCTTCCCGCCTGATCGTCCGACAGCACGCCCCGAAGGAGCTCTCGATTTGCCGCGTGGAGGCCTGCAATGCGGCGGCGTGGGCCGCTAGCTCGGCCGGCGTGTGCCAGGCCGTCGGGTGGTAGCTGTCCCCGCCAGCCGCCGGCAGCGTCGGTTTGGAGCCCGTCCCATTGACGGCTGCCTGCACCCACTCGTTGTCGCCGAACAGCACCAACTTGTCGTAGACGTCGTCGATGTCCGACAGAAGCTTGCCGTGCATGGCGAGATGGCCGGGCACGTACTGTCCTGTCGGCCTCGGCCAGCTTTTCGTCCGTCCGCGCGACCATGCGATACGTCCGTCCCAGCGCCCAGCGGCCGTGGGTCGTCCGGCCGGTGCTGGCGGGCCTTCTCCAGCAGGCCGATCGCCAGGTCGTGGCGGTCGCCGCGCTCGGCCATCTGCAGCGTCTCGGCGCCGCAGGCGGGACTGATGATCGTGTGGTCGGCAGAGCGCTGGCATTGAACCAATCTCTTGCAGCCCCGCTGGCGGCGCGCGCCCCCTCTTCCGTGTCCGATAATTGCCATACCATTGAATCCGATTGAGCCACTGGGGGCTCGGGGCTCCTGTTCGCGGTGGGCCTTCCTGCTAGTCGGACTAGCAGCCGAATGCCAGCTCGATCAGGAAGGGCACGTGGTCGTTCTCCTATGCGTGTCGAAAGTGCATTCTGCTAACCGTCCGGCCAGTGTACCGGGCCAAGCCCTGTCTGGT
>JAPOON010000836.1 GCA_026713405.1 Gammaproteobacteria bacterium | reverse complement strand
CGCCGCCCTCGGCCACGCCGCCGCCGATGATGCCCTTGATGTTGTGCTTGACCATGAAGTCCAGAGCGCGTTGCGTGCCGCCCTGGATCGGCTGCCAGCACTCGACGGGGAGCTTGGTCGGTCGGGGCACCAGGGTCAACTCCTTCAGGGTGTAGCCGCGGTAGGGAACCTCGGGAGGCAGGTTGTAGTACTTGCCCTGGTGCGACCACGACTCCTCATTGAAGGCCTTGAAGATGATCTCAACCTGCTCCTCGAACAGCTCGCGGTTGGCGTCCTGGTCCTGCAGCGGCGAGCCGAAGGTTTCGATCTCGCGGGTGTGGTAGCCGCGGCCCACCCCGAAGATGACGCGGCCGCCGGTCAGGATGTCGGCGGTAGCGTAGTCCTCAGCGAGACGCAGCGGGTTCCACATCGGGGCGATGTTAAAGCCGCAACCGAACTTGAGGTTCTTGGTCAAGTGGGCCAAGTGGACATTGAGCATGATGAGGTTGGGTATGCACTCGTAGCCCTCGGGCTGGAAATGGTGCTCGGCCATCCACATGGTGTCGTAGCCGTTTTCGTCCATGGTCTTCGCGATGGCCTCGGACTTGGGGAAAACGGTGGACAGGTGGTCGTTGTCGAACACGCGGTCGTTGACCGCGGTGCCGGCATAGCCAATGTTGGTCATATCGACGTGGCCGGCGAAGAGGCTGTCGAACTTGGTGATCATTTTGCCATTCTCCTTTCTTGTCTGAACTGTGATTCGTGGGATTTCTATGATTTCGCTGATTACAGGAGTCTCCGAATCAGCGAAATTCCTTAATCACAAAAGTCACAGTTAAGACTACTCGTAGGGTTGCAGCTGGATCTCGTGGAGGGCGGGAATGACCTCGTTACCGATCAGCTCGATGGAGCGCATGACATCGGCGTGGTCCATATCGCCTTCGTTGCCGTAGATGTGCAGATAGCCGGGATTCAGCCGCTCGATGATGTTGCTCAGCTTGCGCGTGACCGTTTCTGGGCTGCCGACGATGACGTTGTCAACATCCTGCAGTTCCTGGTAGGTCATGCGGCGACCGAACCCACCGGCGCCCGGCAGTTGGCGCTGAATGCGCACCGCCTCGCGGGACTGATAGCCGGGCGGGTCGTTGTGTTCGACCGGACCCCGGTTGCGATGATTTTCGGTCCAGAGGAAGGTCTCGCCAATGCGCTGGGCCTTCTCGTCGGTGTCTGCGCAGAACACCCGCAGCAGGTAGCCGAAGTGCTCGGGGCCTGGGGTGAAGCCAACCTCTTTGGCCGTGTCGATGTAGACGCCCTTGAGGCCCTCGGTGTAGTCGAGAAGCGAGCCGAGGTTCATGTAGGGGTGCTGGTGCCGCGCAGCCCAAACGACGCTCTCGGCGCTGGAGAGGCCGGGGAACCAGATGGGCGGGTGCGGGTCCTGCACCGGCAGCACCCACGGGTTCACGGCGCGGTAGTGGTAGTACTGACCCTCGTAGCGGAAGGGGCCGGGCTCGGTCCAGCACTTGATTATCAGGTCGTGGGCTTCCTCGAAGCGGGCGCGATTTTCGGCGGGGATGATGCCGCCGGCAAGGCTCTCGACGGCGGTGCCGCGCACGAAGCCGGAGATGATGCGCCCGTTGGAGAAGCAGTCCAGCATGGCGATTTCCTCGGCCATGCGGATGGGGTCGTTGACGGCGATAACGTTGCCGAGGATTGCGATCTTGGTATTCCTGGTGATCTTGGAGATGACGGCGGCGTCGAGGTTGACGGCGGGCTTCATGCACCAGTACGAGGCGTGATGCTCGTTGGACATGATGCCGTCGAAGCCAACCTGATCGGCCAGGGCGTACTGCTCGTGGTACTGGTTGTAGAGAACGTGGGCTTTCTCGGGGTCGAAGTGAGTGTTGGGAAAGCCCAGCCTGCCGGAGTCGTACTGCTCCAGGTCAGCGTCGGTGACATGGGCGTAGGGCTGTTCGGAAAACCAGAAAACCTCAATAGTGTCTTTCATCGAAGCGGCTCCCGGAAGATTGCGTAGCATGCCAACAGTCCCGCCTCAGCGGGCCTGTGCTCGCTTCGCAATCTAACCACCGGACGGCGGGGTGTCAAGGACGGCGGCGCTCGCCGCCCGGGTCACGTCACCGCCGCCGGGCGGGCAGCGCGCTCGCGAGCGGCGCTCCGGCCCACGCCGAACCAGATGGTCATCAGGAGCATCAGTCCCGCGGCTCCGGTTATCGCCAGCGGCCATCCTGCGGAGGCTGCCACGAAGGACAGGGGCAGCGCGAACAGGTAGGGGAAGACGGGGGG
>JAPOON010000835.1 GCA_026713405.1 Gammaproteobacteria bacterium | reverse complement strand
GGCCGTCGTGGTCCACTTCCAGCAGTTCGCCCTTGCGCTCGCCCAGCGCCTCCATCAGCCGGCCCTGGTGTTCCGCATCGACCTCGAAGGCCACGGATTCGTAAGGTTCGAGGCGTTCGCCTGCCTCCTCCCGAACGATCACCTCGGGTTGCGACACCGCCAGTTCATAGCCTTCGCGCCGCATGGTCTCGATCAACACCGAGAGGTGCAGTTCGCCGCGCCCGGAAACCTCGAAACAGTCCGGCTGGCTGGTTTGGCGCACGCGCAGGGCGACATTGTGCGAGGCCTCGCGAAACAGCCGCTCCTCGATCTGGCGCGCTGTCAGGAACTTGCCCTCGCGTCCGGCGAACGGACTGGTGTTTACGCGGAAGGTCACCGTCAGCGTCGGCTCGTCCACCGTGAGCGGCGGCAGTGCCTCCGGCGTGTTGATGTCGCAGACGGTGTCGGAGACGCCCACCCCGGTTACACCGGTGATGCAGACGATGTCTCCGGCCTGCGCACAGGGCAGTTCCACCCGTTCCAGGCCCCGGCTGGCGAGTACCGAGAGTACGCGCCCCTTGCGCACTTCGCCGGCCGCGTTGATCACCGCCACCGGCGTCCGCGGCAGCAGCATGCCGCGCCGGACCCGCCCGATGCCGATCACGCCGACGTAGCTCGAGTAGTCGAGCGTGCTCACCTGCATCTGGAACGGCCCATCGGTGTCGGCGTCTGGCGGTGGTACACGCGCGACGATGAGGTCGAGTAACGGCGCCATGTCATCGGCCAGGTCATCCGGGTCGAGCCCGGCCACCCCCAGCGCGGCGGATGCGAACACCACCGGGAAGTCCAGTTGCGCATCGCTTGCGCCGAGCCGGTCGAACAGGTCGAACACCTGGTCCACTACCTTGTGCGGCGCCGCACCGTCCCGGTCGATCTTGTTGACGACGAGAATCGGCGCGAGGCCCGCGGCGAATGCCTTTGCCGTGACGAAGCGCGTCTGCGGCATGGGACCTTCCACCGCATCCACCACGAGCAGGACCGAGTCGACCATGGAGAGGATGCGCTCCACCTCGCCGCCGAAGTCCGCGTGCCCGGGCGTGTCGACGATGTTGATGCGGCAGCCCGCGTACTCCACCGCCGTGGTCTTGGACAGGATCGTTATGCCGCGCTCGCGCTCGAGTTCATTGCTGTCGAGCGCGCGTTCGGCGATCTCGGCGCGTGCGTCACTCGCCGTCTGCTGCAGCAGGCGGTCGACCAGCGTCGTCTTGCCGTGATCGACATGGGCGACGATGGCGACGTTGCGGATTTTCATGACACGGCAGTCCAGGTGAAACAGCAGGGAGAGCGGGGATTGCGTCCGGCACGGCGCGCGGACGGCGCACGTTCACACGCGTGCGTCGTCAGTGGTTTGAGGCGTTGTCGCCTGAGCCGGGGATGATCCTTGCATTGCGTACTGTGACATCAGCATGGCTAACGGGCAACACCCGGCACTGTCCAACGCAAGGTGAGGGTGCAGCGGTGGGTCGAATCCAACGCGAAGCGAGGGTGAACCGGTCGTCGACCAGCCATTGATGCTCGCCGAGTTCCTTCTCCAGGCTGTCGTAGAACGCGAACAGTTCCCGCTCTGCCTCGAGCACTCTCGATTGGGTGAAACCGGCCTCGCACTCCTGGTGAAAGGTAAGCAGATCCTCATCCTCCTGCTTTTCGGCGTAGCGTTCCATCACCTTCGGACCCTTGCTGTGAAACGCCACGGCGTACATGTAGGTCTTTACCACCGCCGTGTGGTTCTCGGTAGCCAGGTTCATCCACTGGTCAACCTCGCTACGTCCATTCATGAATAGGTCCGGCTAGGTCTGGAAGCTGAACCTCATCTCAAGGTCGTCGTCTCCAATCAGATCGCCCGTGTACGCAAAGCCCAGCCGTTCATAAAAGCGTCCGGCGTTTGCGTCTTGCTGGAGGTGGCTTGTGATCAGGGCTTCGGGGTTGTCGGTTTGCCGGATGCGCTCGATCAGCAGCTGCACGGCGCGCCTCCCGTAGCCGCTGCCCTGGAAGCGGTGATCAATCATCAGGCGCCATAGGAAATACGTGCCCTGGTCCGGTACCTCTGACGTCATCATGAACCCCACCGGGGTTTCCCCCGCGTAAATTGCTCTCAGCCACACGGGGTCGTCATCGGCCGGGTAGTGTGCTTCGGCGATGGATTGGGCGTTGGAGCGTGGGTAGGCCTTGAGCTGATGATCGGCAACCGACAAGTCGAGAATCGCGTGCAGATTCTCGCTGGTGATATCTCTGAGAGTTACTGGGTCCAACTCGTTGGCCACTGGTTGACACCTACTCCGGCAATGGTCTGGAAAAGCTGATTCGGGTTCGCCGACTCCGCATCCCTGCT
>JAPOON010000834.1 GCA_026713405.1 Gammaproteobacteria bacterium | reverse complement strand
GGGTTCCGGACTCGCATGGAACAATTCTCCATGCGTTTCTTTCGCTTCTGTGGGAAAAATGCCTGCACCGGGCAGCGAATTCGCATGCGAACTCTTTTCCGAAATCCGGCGTTGTTCGCCGGTCGATCGGGTACGCAGTTTTCACGCCTGGCGCCTTGTTCGGCCAGACGCCTCACCGGGCCCGGTGCAAGGTAGCCCTCAATAGCTGGTTGCCGGGGGAACGGTCCTACCGGGTGCGGCGTCTTCCGGTTAGGGCGTGCCGCACTCGCTCCCTTCATAGACGCCGATATTGTCCATCTGCACGTCGGGCAGGCTCTGCGCGAAGTCGAACGCGACCCTGGCGAACAGGTCGGTCTCCGCCACGGTGAATGTGTGATGGAAGCTCTGATACGTGGTGGAGAGGTACGCCCGGTGCTGGCCGCCGCTGATGTTCCGCCACTCGTCGAGGTTTGAGTCCAGGTAGGCGGTGATGAATCGCGGCCCCTGGGCCCTGGCGTCATAGCAAAGGGAATACTGCTGCCCGGCGACCACCATGACGGGGTGGCTGATCTGTGCGTGCCAGGGGAAGAGCGAGCCCGATTTCAGGTCGATGCGAACCTCTCCGCCGATCTCGTGGATGGAGTTGGTGACCATTTCCACGGTGTTCCAGTGATCTTCGAACTGGTCCTCGCCGGGGGTGAAGGAACCGCCGCCGGCTATCAGGTTGCCTGGTCTCGCAGGCAACGCGGACTGCTCGGAGAAGAACATCAGGTCGTTGCTGAAAAGGCCTTCCGGGTTCTGCAGTTGCAGGAAATGAAGGCCGCCGGGTTCGGGCAATTCGTTCAATGTGACGACGAGCACCTCCGTAGCGCAGTCGGGAAACTCGCCTTCGTCGCATTCGACCGTGCCGCCGGCAAGGCGGCCGTCGACAAATGTCGATGCGCCTTCCAGCACGTGCCTGCCGTTCAATCTCAGCGTTGAACTCTCGCTCAGGAAGGGAATGTCCACCTGGCGAAGCTGCGCCTGAATGGGCTCTACCGGCCACAGGGCGGGTTGCGGGCTGTCCACATCGACGTTGATGCCGGATCGGCCCGTCAGCGTGAGAACCAGGTTGCCCGCACCCGACTGCTCGATCAGCCCGGCCCGGGAGAAGGTATCCTCGCCGTCCCTCACCTGGTAGGCACCGTCCGTGAATTCGACCGCCAGCGGACTCGCTGCGCCCGCTTCGATACCCACGCCTTCGCCCTGAAGCCGGACCGCGCCCTCGGTGGCGGACAGTTCGAGGGCGTCCAGCACGCTGCCCGTAACCGGCAAGGCAGCAGTGTCGGCGTTCAGGGTGACCTGCCGTGCGAAGCTGCCGGAAAACCCGGTGCTGCCCTGCACCACCATCTCCCAGATATCGGGCGTCGCCCCGGCCAGGATCCACATGTCGCGTTCGGGAAAGCTGTCGTCCATGCCGGCGATATTCATCAGGTCGATGACGTTGACCCGGCCCTGGGGCAGCAGCATCCAGCGGTCGTAGGCGCCCCGCCAGGTGGGCGCATCCATGCCGGTGCCCGGCGTGTTGGTGCTGACCAGGAACG
>JAPOON010000833.1 GCA_026713405.1 Gammaproteobacteria bacterium | reverse complement strand
TGCAGCTTGACGTGCCGGTAGCTCTCCGCTGTAGGAATTTGCGGGTTCAAATAAAGGAAAACGCCTGACAGACCGAACACGCCCGCGGCCAGTATGGTCAGCGTCAACCAGGCCAGAGTGGTTTTCCATGTCAGGGGTTTGGAAATCATGGGTTAACCGCGAGCCGGGTGGAACGCGGAGCGCTGTCGGACGCCACGGAGGTCGGAGCCGAACATGGGGCTGATCGGCAAGCTGGGAAAGCGCAAGAGGTCGCTTGGTGTGGACATCGGTTCCGCCTCGGTAAAGGTCCTCGAACTGTCCGTGGGCAACGGAGGCTTTCGCGTCGAGTCCTGCGCGCTCGAGGCGCTGCCGCCGAATGCTGTCGTCGAAGGGAATATTAGTGATGTTGAAGGGGTTGGTGAAGCGCTAAAACGGGCGCGCGCGCGGTCGGGCTGCCAGGCCTCGCGGGCGGCGCTCGCTTTGGGGGGCCCGGGGGTGATTGCCAGAACCATTACCCTGGATGCATCCCTCTCCGATACGGACATGCTGAAACGAATCGTCGACGATGCGGACCGTTACGTTCCCTACCCGCTCGATGAGGTTGCCATCGATGTCGAAGTGCGGGGCCTGTCGGAACAGCACCCGGACCAGGCGGAAGTGTTGCTGGTTGCCTGCCGCAAGAACGATATTGACCGGCTCGGGGCAGTCCTCGATGCCGCTCGCCTCGAGCCGACGGTGGTTGAACCGGAGGGTCAGGCCCTCGAACGCGTGTTCCAATTGCTGCTGCCGCGGCTCGACAGGCAGGCCGGCGAACTTGTCGTCGCTGTCGCCGACATCGGCGCCACGAACACGACGCTGTGGGTCCTGGTTGACGGGCGGGCGGTATTCAGCCGTGGCCAACCCTTTGGCGGCCGGGAACTGGTGAAAGACATCCAGGAGCGCTACTCGCTTCCGTACAAGGAGGCGGAAAACGCAGCTCGGCGCGGCGACTTGACGCCAGATTTCGAAGACTCCGTGCTGCGGCCCTTCAATGGCGAGACGGCCCGGCACCTGGCACGCTCATTACGGTTTTTCTACTCGTCGACGCACTACAGCGATGTCGACCGCATCCTGCTGATCGGCGGTGCGGCAGTTACCAGGGGGTTGCCGCACGCACTGCAGAACGCGCTTCAGGCACCGGCGTCGGTCGTTGACCCGTTCGCCGGCATGTCCATGTCCACCCGGGTCGATGCGGCAAGCCTGGCTGCCGATGCACCGGCCCTGGCGCTTTGCTGCGGGCTGGCGATGAGAAGCCTGCAATGAGGGTGCACTCGACTGAGGTTCGTTGCCGGAACAGGTCCGCGCCGGGCGGGCTGTTGCCATTCCTGGAACTCGGTGAACCGTGCGGGTGACGGCCGGGTCCACCATCAATCTGTTGCCCTGGCGTGATCTCGAACGGGCGCGCCGGAACAGGGCAATGGCCGGCGCCCTGGCCGGGGCGGTGCTGGCCGGGGTTCTCGTGGTGACGGCGGCCGGCTGGTATCTGCAGCGGTGCGTGGAGGTACAGGAACGCCGCAATGGTTTGCTTGAACGGGAAACCGCCGTCCTGGAGACCCGGGCC
>JAPOON010000832.1 GCA_026713405.1 Gammaproteobacteria bacterium | reverse complement strand
GCGGCCGGCGTCAGGTCGAAATGAGGCTCGTCCGAGTCTTCGGTGTAGTACTTTCTGAGCCATCCACGTTCCGGGTCGGCCCAGTCATTGAGGTACTCGGCCGCCGTCCGCGGGAAGGCCTCGGCGCCCAATCGTTCCCGCAGCGCGAACAGTTCGTCCTCAAGAGCTTCGGCCAGGTCGCCCTGCGGCGTTGCGCGCCGGTTCGGCTCCAGGAAAAAGCGGTGCAGGAATCCCGCCACCAGCGGTGCGTTGTTCGAGCGCAGGAGGCGCCAGGCCGGGTGGCTGCGGCGCATGCGGTCGAGGGTGTCGTAGTCGAGGTCCATGGGCAGTGGTGCCATTGTAGCCTCCGTTTCCGCCAGGCCAATCGACCACATCTCACAAGGTCGTTCAAAACTCGGGGGCCACTTCCCCCGTGGGGACTTGAACCAACTTCTGGCCGACAACGGCAGCGAAGAACAATACGAACTGTCGCGCCGGTTCGAGAACCCATCCCCGTCCGCGTACAATCGCGCGCCTGCCCATGATCATCCAAATCGCATCCGACGTGCACCTCGAGGCCCTCGAGCCGTCCCACCTGCCCGGCCCCGACGCCTTCCGTCCGGCGGCGGAGCGGGACGTTCTCGTGCTGGCGGGAGACATCGGCACCGGCACGCTCGCGCGCGAGTTCATTGAGGGCGAGCTGGAACGCTCTCCGGTCATCTACGTGCCCGGCAATCACGAGTACTATGGAAAGCAGCCGCGGGCGTCGATCGAGGCCGACTGGCACAAGCTTGCCGGCGAGCACGACAACCTGCATTACCTCCTGGCCGAAGGCATCGAGATCGGCGGGATCCGGCTCTGGGGGGCGCCGTGGTATTCCGACCTGTGGGGCGATTACAAGCGCCTCTGCTCCGACGACCCCTGGCGGGTGGCGCAGTTCCAGAAGTACGTGCTCGACTTCCACCGCCGGTGCAACGGCGGCGGCGAGTGGACGCTCTCGAAACACGTCGCGGCCCACATCGAGCAGACCGAACTTCTGGCGCAGCAGGCCGGCCACGTAGACGTGGTGATCACCCACTGGCCGCCCACCCTGGAGGCGATTCACCCGAAGTTCGAAGGCGACGAGATGAACCCTTATTTCATCAACGACCGCGAAGACCTGGTGCGCGCTATCGGTGCAAAGCTCTGGATATCGGGGCACACTCACGAGGCCTACGATTACCGGATCGGCACGACCCGGTGCGTCGGCAACCCGACCGGTTATCCCGGCGAGGATCGGCAGAGCCGGGTGTTCCGGCCGGACCGGAGTGTCACGATTTGAAGGATGCGGGAGGTCGAGCCGTTCCAACCGTGCCGCAACCAACCTGCGGGTTGGCGACCAACCAGCGAGGCGCCGAATGTATTTCTACGATCTGGTGGAGACCAGCTGGAAATCCGTCGAGCACCTGGCCCGAGCCCCGGGGGAGCGGCACGAGTGCAATCATGGCGCCTGACCGCCGGGTAACCGAAGACACCGGCGCGTTCCCGGCGTTCACGAGGTGATGAATATGAACAAGCGCAAGGTTCTGTTGGCTGCAACGGCCATTGTCGTTTGTGCGGCCACGCCGGCACTCGCCGATGAATCCGTTTCTCCCGACCACCTCAACTCACACGAGGTGTTCCCGTCCGGCTTGCCGTTCTCGGAAGCGGTTCGCGTCGGCAACACCCTGTACCTGGCCGGCCAGATCGGCATCGTCCCCGGCACCATGAAGCTCGTGCCGGGCGGTCTGGAAGCGGAGACCCGCCAAACGCTCGAGAACATCAAGACCAGTCTCGAAGCGCACGGCTATTCCATGGACGATCTCGTCAAGTGCACGATCATGCTGGCGGATATCTCCCGGTGGGCAGACTTCAACGACATCTACAAGACCTGGTTCGACGAACGCTTTCCCGCCAGAAGTGCATTTGGCGCCAACGGACTCGCGCTCGGCGCGCAGGTGGAGATCGACTGCGTCGCCGCCGGGCAGCCTGGACAATAGCCGCCCCACCAAATCGTTCGGCTCACCGTACTGCGGCGAGAGCGCGCTGCGGGCTTCCGCCCACGTCTCCATCCGCCCCTCCACCAGGGGCAGGTGCCCATGCAGGCTGTCGGCAACCGTGGCAAGGAACTTTATTTCGGGGTCCAGTTGACGGGTAAAGTCCCGGCCGCTCATGCAGATCAACACCGGCGTCTCGCGCATCAGGCTCCCGGCCAGGGCCAGCCGTGCCGCCGCCTTCCTGTGTAATTGGCTTCCCCGGGGCAATTCGCCCGCCTCGACCCACATGGCTTTCAGCTGTTTTCCGACATCGTCGAGGGTGTGGGCTCTTTTTTCAACCAGAGCCCTTTTCTGCTGCAATTCGAGGATCTTGATCTGCAACTTCCGCGCATCGGGATCACTCGCACCTCGTTGCTGAACGAGGCGGGAATGTTGCTGATCCATCGCAACAAAACGATCCGACAGCCTCGCCAGGCGCGCAGCCTTGGCATCGAGACTGGCCTTGACATCGCCACCGAGGTCCGCAACGTGCGGGGGGCCAAGCAGGTTTTCAATTTCCGCGTCGCCGATCTGGTTTGCCCACGGTTGGAGCGTCTCGTCATTCGCCGCAAGAACAAACTGCCGAACCTGGATTTCGGCTCGCACCGTTTGCGCCGCCCCGTCCGCATCCGGGTCGCACACCTGAAGCTCGACGGGGCCTTCCTGGTCAAGATCCGCGAATGCGTGGTGTTGGGCGCACCAGCTCATGTAGTCCTTGCGTGTCAGCAGCGTTATGGCGAACAGGCGCAGTTCGACTGCATTGCCCGCAAGCGCACGCTGGAGTCTTGCGCGGTCGGCAACCAGAGCGGCGACGGCAGATTCCCTGGCCATGTGTCTGCAGGCTTCAGTCCGTATCGTGATCGCGTCGTTTGCCGCCAGCACGGTGCTTTCCGGTATCTCATGGCAGCGACCGTCGATTTGCTGTGCGCGCGTTCGGCCTGCCGACTCCCCGGCGCTTTCGCCGTAGATGAATTCGCCCACCAGTTTCTGCAACTCGTCATGGGGCAGTACCGCCAACACCCTGCCGTCAAGTACCTCGGCTTCGATAATGCCGTGGCGCAATCCCCGGTAGAGCGTCTGGTCCAGCATGTTTTTCAGTACGCTCTGTGCGAGATCCGATACGTGCAGGTAGCGGGCGGCGGCGAATGCGTCGTCGAGGTCAACTTCCGGGTAACCCTCCACAAAACACGACCCGAGCGCCGTGCCGGGTACCATCCGGCTCTGCACCTCCACGCCGGTCGTCGTGGAAACCCCGCTCGGTGCAGCAATCGGCAACCGGGCTTCGACCAGTCGAACAGCGGCGTTCCAGCCCACGTCATCACGTCTCAGGAAACGGTGGGCAAAGGCGAGACGTTGCTGCAGTTCCCGCGACAGCGACTCAATCCCGGGAGGCAGGGCACTTCCTTCCGCCGATTGCTCGAGTCTCTCACACAGGAGAATCCGGTCCCGCGGCAGCCCTGCTCCAAGCCGCCGGACCACCGAACCAAGACTGCCCCACTCGCGTTCG
>JAPOON010000831.1 GCA_026713405.1 Gammaproteobacteria bacterium | reverse complement strand
CGCAGACCCGTCTCGAGCTGGCGGAAGAGGCGGCTTCCCTGCCTTCCCGCAACGAGCTTGCGGCCGCGTTGGCCGCCGACTCCGACGACCTGGAAGCGCGCTACGGGCTTGCCGTCGTCGAGGCGGCGTCAGGCGATGCCCAGGCCGCCCTCGACCACGCAATGACAATCCTCCAGACGGACCGGACGTTCCGGGAAGACATCGGCCGCAAAACCATGATCCGCATCTTCACCGTATTGGGTAAGGGCAACGCCCTGGCCAACCAATACCGCCACCGCATGTTCAATTTCATGCATTAGGTCGCCACCTGCCGAAGCACTGCTTCGGCAGGCGGCGACGCAGGGCTTTTCCTTATGAACATGCGTCGAACAGGCACCAATATTGTGCGCTGGAGCACCCCGAAGCGTGTTTCGATGTGGCGATACCGCGCTAAGAATTTGATATATAAGAATAATTCTGGATTGATCGGGTTTTGCGTCACTACCACGCGTTACCGTATCCTTCCCGCGGCGGTATCTTCTCCATGAGTTATCCAACAAGTTATCCACAGCAACGGAAGAAAACCCCGATCTGCGGGTTGAGGCCGAAGTGCGAAAACGCCCACCGCGTCAACAGTTGGCAACTCCAGCGCTGTTTCGAGATCATCTGACCCCATGCGCATCGGCATTCTGCAGACTGACCGGGTCATGGAGCGGTTTCGCGGCCGGCACGGCGACTACCCGAACATGTTCGAGGACGTGCTCAGCGCGGCGGCGGACGGGGAGCACCTGGAATTCGAGGCCATCGACACCGTGGAACCGTCTTACCCCGAACCCGGCTCTTGCGATGCCTACGTCATTACCGGCAGCCGGCAGAGCGTCTACGACGACGACCCCTGGATCGCGGGCCTTGCCGAGTTCGTGGGCGAGGCGCTGGAAGCGGAGCGCAAGGTGGTGGGCATCTGTTTCGGGCACCAGTTGATCGCGCATTTCTTCGGCGGCGAGGCTAGCCCGGCGCTGGGCTGGGCGGTGGGCGTGCACGAGAGCCGCATCGTGGCGGATGCCCCCTGGCTGGACCCGAAAATGGATCGCTTCGGGCTGCTGTCGAGCCACAAGGACCAGGTCACCCGCATGCCCGAGGGCGCCGAGTTGTTTGCGACAAACGAGTTCTGCCCGATTGCCGGGTTTACCTGGGGCGAGGGCGTGATGACGTTGCAGGGCCACCCGGAGTTCAGGAAGCCCTATTCCAGGGACCTGATGAACATGCGCCGTGAACTGCTCGGCGAAGACACCTACCAAACGGGCGTCGCCTCCCTGGACGAGGACATCCACCCGGTGGCGGTAGGGCGCTGGATGCTCAACTTCTGCCGGGGGTGAGCGGGAAGCCCAGACCGCCGACGCGCTTTGCGCGCTACCGGGAGCGGGCCAGGGAACTGGCGCGCTCTCCCGAGGAGGTTGCGAGCCTGGCCACGGCCGCGGCACAAAAGCTCGCGAGCACCACCGGCGTGCCCAGGCGCTTCCGAGAGGGGCGCGAGGAGTTGTCGACGTTCATTGCCCTGCTGAAAGCCTGGGTGAACGGCGACTACCGGCAGGTCTCGACCCGCACGCTGGTGACCGTCATTGCCGCCGTTCTCTATTTCGTCGTGCCGTTCGACCTGATTCCCGACTTCATCGCCGCCATCGGCCTGCTGGACGATGCGGCCGTGATCGGCTACGTGATCGGCGTGGTGCGCGAGGAGATCACCGAATTCGAACGCTGGCGCAATGCGCCGCCGGACGAGGGGCAATCGGGCGGAAGTGGGGAATGAGCCGGCCACGT
This sequence comes from Gammaproteobacteria bacterium, assembly GCA_026713405.1. Next base: position 127 of record JAPOON010000831.1, on the reverse strand, counting down.
AGCCCGGGGGTGACACCGCGGCCGCGCGCCGGGAGAGACGGCTGATTGCACAGGCTCCCATCAAAATGCGCCAAGTCCGGCAGCGAGTTCGCATGCGGGGCTTCCCTTTCGGCGCACGGCCTCTTTT
>JAPOON010000830.1 GCA_026713405.1 Gammaproteobacteria bacterium | reverse complement strand
GGGGGGTGTAGCGGGAGTACCTGTTCGGGGAACGGGCGCGCACCGGGCCGGCGCTGCAGGCGGAGGATCCGGTGCGTGCCCGGCAGTGGCTTGCCCGGACCGACCGCGAGGCGGACGCGGCGGTGCGCCGCGAGCCGCTGAACTGGGAAATCGAGCATCGCCTGGCACGGCTGTACCGCGTCGTGGCCGCCACCGAGCCGGACTACGAGGCCAGGGCGGGCCGCCACCTGGCGCGCGCGCCCGCTCGCGCCCGATCGGGAGGTGTTCCCGCAGCGGCTGGATCCGCCCGGGATCCCGCCGCCGACGCCTGGCGCGCCATTCAATACGCCTACGGTGCGGCGCCGAACGGCACGAGCACACTGGCCGAGGAGGGTCTGGACCTGCTGGACAGCCTGGCGCCGATGCTGATCGGCGGCATGGTGCGGGATCTGTGCGCGAGCACAATACGCCAGGGCGCGGGCGTGACTGCGCGGGCCGCAAGGAACGCTTCGGTGGAAATTGCCGCGGGGACGGTAGGCGAGGCGCCGTGCCGCTGCGGTTCCGGGCGCGAAAAAGGCGGTTGTTGCGGCGCGCACTGAGGGATGGGCCGGTGTCAGCGGGGGCTGGGAGGGGAGCGGATGAACCCTGGGCGAACGCGCAGAGGGCCAGGCACGGGAGAAGTTGGCGCAGGGAACGATCGGCGCCACAAGGCTGCTGGAGGGCGCGTGTGTGGTCGGGTTGCCGATCGCGATGGATTCGCTGTCTGGGAATCGATGCCGGTGTTCGGTATCGGTCTGATCCTCGGCGACGAGGTGGGCCAGGGGATGCTGTCGCGTGGGGCGGTCTGTCTGTCGGCCCGTTGCAGGGTGTCCGTCTTTGCCGACCCGGTTGCAGCGCGGTCATTGCGGTTCGACGTCAGACATCGCGAAACGATCGACTGGCACCGGGATGAGCCGTTGCACTGCTTTGGGAGATTCCTCGAAGCTCCTCGTTGGCCTCCATCCCCAGTGCCGGGCGGCAGTCGGATGGTAAAGGATGGAAATACGTGAGGATCAAAAAACTATCCGGGTAACTCACCGGAAACGCCTGCGGGAACTGCGTCCCGCTCGCCGTGTCGCGGCCAGGCTCGTGGTATAATGGTCGCATGTCTTCGTTCCGCAGATTCCTGGCCGCCACGCAAGGGCGGGCACCCGTCGTCGACGAGGATCGTCGTTCCCTGGCGTTGGGTCACCGGCGGTTTGGCCGCCGGGCGCCGGGCGAAGTCTGGGGCGAGGCAGTCTCCGAGCCGGAGGCGTTTGCAGAGATGCCGGTGGGCTTGATCGATGTCCCGGATGCCCCGCCGATCGATCTCAAGCACGTTCCCGCTTACTGCCCGCACTGCAAGAGCCACCTGTTCGAGAAACCGCAATAGGGTCCGGCACTTTCGCCACTTCCCGGTTGATTCCGGGTTGACCCGTTGGTTAGAGCGCAATCGGATCGAATTTTTTGGTCCGTCTCGGGCGAGACTTTCCGCTTGCAAGAGGTGGCGTAGCGCCGGGCGACAGATTCCGGGCGGCTGCAAGGGAAGCGAACGTTGTCCTGTTGCCGGTTCCTGCAAGGCGTTTTTTCGACGGCGAGCGCCGGAATCAGCCCGAAGCGAGCGCGCATCGCGATAACGGTCAAGACAAGCTGCGGCGAGTGTGCATCCCCCCTTTGACCGCTCACGACAAAGCTGTCGGATATGCTCTGGAATCGTGCCTGGCTGTGCGTGCGAATCAGCGTGGGGTGTCACTGCCGAAGTAATACTCCCCATTTCTGCTGCAGTAAAAGTCCCCAGTTGAGGTGTTCGGCAACGAGTTGCCGAACGCCTCGGGCGCCCTGAGCATGGTGGTTTTCACCAGCGAGGGCGGGATCGTGATCGTCAATGGAGAGTTATTCGTGATTCATGAGCTGCGCCACCAGGGGTTATCGATCTCGGCGATCGC
>JAPOON010000829.1 GCA_026713405.1 Gammaproteobacteria bacterium | reverse complement strand
GCGAGGGCGGCCACCTGATCAGCTTCATCTGGCCCGCGCAGAACGAAGACCTGATGGAGAGGCTTCGGGCGCGCAACGCAACGGTGCTTGCGATGGATGCGATCCCACGCATCTCGCGGGCACAGAAGTGCGATGCTCTGAGCTCGATGGCGAACATCGCGGGCTACCGGGCGGTGGTGGAGGCGACGAACCATTTCGGCCGCTTTTTCGGCGGGCAGACGACGGCGGCAGGGAGCGTGCCGCCTGCCAAGGTCCTGGTAATCGGCGCGGGCGTGGCCGGATTGTCGGCGACCGGTGGCGCGGTGCGCCTGGGCGCCATCGTGCGCGCCTTCGACACCCGTCCCGAGGTGCGCCAACAGGTCGAGAGCCTTGGGGCGGACTTCCTCGAGCTTTCTCTCGACGAGGACGGAACCGGCGAGAGGGGCTACGCCAAGGTGATGAGCGAGGAGTTCGTCCGGGCGGAGATGGACCTCTTTGCCCACCAGGCCATGGAAGTGGATGTCATCGTCACCACGGCGCTGATACCGGGCAAGCCGGCACCCCGCCTGATCACAGCGGGTATGGTCGAGAGCATGCAAGAGGGCTCCGTGATCGTCGATTTGGCTGCCGAACAGGGCGGCAACTGCGAGCTGACCCGGCCGGGCGAGGTGACGGTGCAGCACGGCGTTTCGATCGTCGGCTTCACGGATCTGCCGAGCCGCATGGCGACCCAGTCGAGCGAGCTCTATGCCAGGAACCTCTATCACCTGATGGACGATCTGACACCCGGCAAGGACGGTCGCATCGACATCGACATGGAGGACGACCTGATCCGGGGCGCTACGGTGCTCAAAGGCGGCGAGGTGACATGGCCGCCGCCGGCGGCGGCCCCGAGCGCGCCGCCGCCGCCCGCGACCGAAGAACCGGGAGAGGAACTGCCGGAGAAGGGCCTGAACGACGGCATCAAGTCGGTGATCACCATGCTGATCGGGGGCTCGATCCTCTATGGGGTCGGCCTCTATGCGCCGACCTCGTTCATGGTGCACTTCACCATCTTCGTCCTCTCGTGCTTCGTCGGATGGCAGGTGATCTGGAACGTCACGCCGGCGCTCCATACGCCTCTGATGAGCGTGACCAACGCCATCAGCGGGATCGTCATCGTCGGGCCGCTCCTGATGGTGTCGAACTCCTCAACCCTGATCGTGATCCTGGCGGCCGCGGCGGTAGTGATCGCGACCATCAACATCGCCGGCGGGTTCGTGGTGACCCAGCGTATGCTGCAGATGTTCCGCAAGAGCTGAGCGAAGTGTCGTGACCAGCGGACTTCTGGCGGTTTCCTACATAGGGGCGAGCATCCTGTTCATATTGAGTCTGGGCGGGCTCAGCCATCAGGAGACCGCCCGGCGCGGGAACGTCTACGGCGTTCTCGGCATGATCATCGCCGTCGCGGCGACCGCGATGACGGGCACCGTGACGAACTACGCGGTTCTGATTCCCGCGGTGGCGATCGGAGGCCTCCTGGGGGTGACCGTTGCCCTCAAGGTCGAGATGACGCAGATGCCGCAACTCGTGGCGGTGCTGAACAGCCTGGTGGGGCTGGCGGCGGTGCTGGTGGCGATCGCGAGCCACCTGAACCCATCGACGAATCTCACGCGGGCGGAACTGATCATCCTTGATGTGGAGATCTACTTGAGCGTGCTCATCGGCATCGTGACGTTCACGGGCTCGATGATCGCGTTTGCCAAGCTGCAGGCGTTGATCTCGGGCCGCCCGGTGCTTCTGCCCGGCCGTAACTGGCTCAACTTGGGTATTGCCGTCGCGCTGCTCTGGTTCGGCTACGAGTTCCTGCTGGCAAGCAGCGGGGGCGTGCCCGGGCCCTCGCTGCTGGCGCCGTTGCACCTCGACCCCGCATATCTGCCCATGGGGTCGGTCGGGTTGCTGCTGCTGCTGGCCGTGATCGTGCTGGGGGGCACGCTCGGCATCCACTTCGTGCTGGCCATCGGCGGCGCCGACATGCCGGTGGTGGTCTCGGTGCTGAACAGCTACTCGGGCTGGGCGGCGGCGGCGACGGGGTTCATGCTGGGGAACGACCTGTTGATCGTCACGGGCGCGTTGGTGGGCTCGAGCGGAGCGATCCTCAGCTACATCATGTGCCGGGCGATGAACCGGAACTTCGTCAGCGTCATTCTCGGCGGCTTCGGCACGGAAGGGGGTGCGGTCAGCGCGGGCGTGCACGGTGATGCGGTGTCGATCACGCACGAGGAGACGGCGGAGCTTCTCGAGGGCGCCAGAAACGTGGTCATCGTGCCCGG
>JAPOON010000828.1 GCA_026713405.1 Gammaproteobacteria bacterium | reverse complement strand
GTTTTTTCCGGCCGTACAACACGGTCAGCGAGAACGATCAGCGAATTGAGGCTGGCGCCGTTTTCGGGGAGTTTTCCTGGCTCTCGGGCAACGGGATTGAATTGACGGCGGGCCTGCGCTACACGGACGAAACGCGGCGCCTGGAGCGCAAGGCCTGCCAGGCTTTCAGTCCCGTGCCGCTCGATGTTGAAGCCTGTAATCCGGCGCCCGGTTCCCTCAACCCGTTCGCCCTGAGCCTGAATCTCAAGGACAGCTTCGATGCCTTCACGCCGAAACTGGGCATCAGCTTCGACTCCGATGCGGCGGGACTGGTCTATTTCAGCTGGGCGCGCGGCTTCAAGAGCGGCGGCTTCGACGGCCGTATCGGATACAACGGCGCCTCGTCGGCGGAAGCCGTGGATACCCAGGCCGAAGCCTACGACCCGGAAATCGCCGATACCTTTGAACTCGGCTGGAAGACCGGTTCTGCAGACGGATCCTGGCGATTCAGCGCGGCTGCGTTCTTCAACGACTACACCGATCTGCAGCTCAGCAGTTTTTCGGCGACGCCGAGCGGCGGATTTGCCACGGTGTTCACCAACGCCGGCAAGGCCGAAACCATCGGGGCGGAGTTCGAATTTCTGGCCCGACCCTCCGCGAACCTGCTGGTCAGCGCGAGCCTTGGCTGGCTGGACGCGGACTACAGGGAGTTCATAGACGCTTCGCAACGGGACCTGGCTGACGAGCGAACCCCGATACACGCGCCGGACTGGACGGCGAACCTGGGCGCGCAGTATGAGATTCCGATGGAATTCGGGAGGCTGCGCCTTGCGGCCGATGTGGCCTACCGTTCGAAATACTACGTGGAGGTCAACACTCTCGAAGCACTCGCCCAGAGTGGATTCACGCTGCTGAATGCCGCCGTAACCCTGGAAGACCTTGCCGGCAGATGGGAGGCCTCATTCGGTGTCAAGAACCTGACAGACGAGGCGTATATCACGCACGGATTTGATCTCACCGCCTTTCCCGGCATCGGGCTCGCGTATCACGGGGCTCCCAGGACCTACCGGGTACGGGTGAGCTACCGCTTCTTCTGAACGGGCGGTGCTGAGAGCAACGGCGCCCGCCGGCGCCCGGCCGAACGAGTCCGTGTCGTGAGTACCGCTGAATCGCGTATCCGCCGGGTTCGCACCGCCGCAATCGAAGTGGCCATCAGGGAACGGGGCACCGTCGGCAGGCCTGCCGTGCTCTTCCTGCATGGCAATCTCTCTTCGTCGATATTCTGGGAGGCGACCATCGTCGCATTCGCAGGGGAGTTCCACTGCATTGCGCCGGACCTGCGCGGATTCGGCGCTACCGAGGCGCTGCCGATTCGCGCCGGTACGGGCATTGACGACATGGCCGGCGACGTCTTCGCCTTGAGCGAGGCACTCGGTCTCGAACGCTTTCACATCGTGGGGCACAGCATGGGTGGCGGCGTTGCGATGAAGATGCTCTTGCAGCAGCCCCGCGCCGTCGCCAGCGTCTCGCTGGTAAATCCCATCTCACCCTTTGGCTATGGCGGGTCCAGAGATGAACAGGGCACGCCCTGTTTTCCGGATGGGGCGCCAGCCGGCGCCGGAACCGTCAACCCCGACCTGGTCGCGCGCCTGCGTGCGGGCGACCGGACCGATGCAAGCCCGCTGTCGCCGCGCGACCTGATGACGGCGTCCTAGTTCAAGCCCCCGTTCGTACCGCGAGATCTCGAGAGGCTGCTGGACGGCATGTTGGCCACGCGGGTGGGTGATGACTGGT
>JAPOON010000827.1 GCA_026713405.1 Gammaproteobacteria bacterium | reverse complement strand
TGCGGTACGGTCCTCCTGCACGCTAAGCGACCAGGCTGTTGGCGGATTCCGGGCGCGCTGAAGTGCTTTAAAGGTGCTGGAGGCCCGCACCGCACGCCGGCTCTCATGGCTGAATTCAATGCTGTTCCTTGGGCGTCAGCGGCCCGGCGCGCCGGGGTGGAAACGCCTAGTGTCCTCAGATCCCAGGGGCACCACCAGAGCAACACTCCCGTCACAGTGTGCGGATCTGTCGGAAAGCGGTGTAGGTCAGGTCTTCGTTCAACGCCGCTGAACCAGCAATTGCCACTTATGGCAGAGGCGCTCCAGCAGAAGCCTCACATTGGCTGCGCTCGACCGGTTGACCTGGTCGTGAAAGCGCGTCAATTCATCGGCGAAGGCGAACGCCCTGCGCCGGCTCAGGTTTCGCCCTTCCGGGAAGTCCGGGTTCTGCGCAAGCGTGCGCACGAGCCAGCGAGTCCAGCGGGCGCCCAGCCTGGATGCATCGAGCCCCAGCATTTCACCGATGACCGGCCGGCCCGCCGCCAGGTCGGACAGCAGTTCGCCCATGGGACGTTCCCCCGCCTCGGCTCCGAGCACCGCCTGCAGCGGCGCGCCGTCATAGTCGTCGAGCAGCGCTTTTGCCGCCGGCTCACGCAACCAGTCCGCCGCCGCGGCACGGGCCCGGGGAATGGTGAACGCCTGGCAGCGGCTCAGCACCGTCGGCGCCAGGGATCCGGCACTGTCGCTGCCCAGGATGAGGAACATCGACCCGGGCGGCTCTTCAAGCGTCTTCAGCAGCGCGTTCTGCGCGTTGACGTTCATGCTGTGGGCGCTCTCGACTACAGCGACCTTGGCCCCCGCGATCTGCGGCGTGCCCGGGGCGAACTCCGCCAGCGCGCGGATCTGTTCGATCCTGACCGATCCGCCATCGGGCGCGACCCACCGGAAATCGGGATGCGCCAGGTTCCTGGCCGGGGCTGACGAATCGATGCCGAGCAACTTCAATGCCAACCATGCGCAGAGTTCCGTTTCACCCCACCCGGGATAGCCCGACAACAGGACGGCATGGGGCAGCCGCGCATTGTCCATGGCGGCACACAGGCTGGCCTTGACACCGGACTGCCAGGGCAGGTCCATCAATTCCCCTCGGCCCGCCGGAGCAGCGGCGTCAGCGCCTTGACGATGTCGGCCTGCACCCGGTCCAGCGCCTGCGTGGCATCGATCACCACGCAGCGCGAAAGCTCCGCCGCGCGCTGCAGGTAGCCGGCGCGAACCCGCTCGAAGAAATCGCGTTGTTCGCGCTCGAAGCGATCCCTGATGCGTCCGGACAGGCGCGATGCAACCGCATCGACGGACGCATCCAGAATCAGGGTCAGGTCCGGTTGCAGTTCTCCGTGTACCAGCTTCTCCAGTGCCGCAATGGTTGCCCTGTCGAAACCCCTGCCGCCGCCCTGGTAGGCGTAAGTGGCATCCGTGAAACGGTCGCTGACCACCCAGGTCCCGGCTCGCAGTGCCGGTTCAATGGTTCTCGCCAGGTGCTGACCGCGTGCCGCGAAGACGAGCAGCAATTCGGCGCTGTCGGCCACGGGCTCCTCGCGCACCGCCAGCAACAGGTCACGGATTTCCTCGGCCAGGGGGGTGCCCCCCGGCTCCCGCGTCTGCAGGACCTCGATACCGGCCCGGCGAACGGTTGCGCAGACGAAGTCGAGATTGGTCGTCTTGCCGACGCCCTCGGTTCCTTCAAGAGTAATGAAGGCGCCGCGCAACTCAGTTCGCCTGCAACTGATACTTGTTCACGGCCGCCTGGTGTTCCTCGAGGGTCGTCGAGAACTCGCTGGTGCCATCGCCGCGGGAGACGAAGTAGAAATAGGGCGCACCACTCGGATGCACCGCGGCGTGCAGTGAGTCCCGGCCCGGCATGCCGATGGGCGTCGGCGGCAGACCCTTGTGGACGTACGTGTTGTATGGGGTGGGCTGCCTGAGGTGTGCCCTGGTGAGATTACCGTCGAACGCCTCACCAAGGCCGTAAATGATGGTGGGGTCCACCTGCAGCCGCATGTCGCTGCCAAGACGAGCGACGATCACCTGGCTGATGTCCGCCCGGTCGGCATTTCGGCCGGTCTCCTTTTCCACGATCGATGCTACCGTCAGCGCTTCGTAAGGCGACCGGTAAGGCAAGTCGGCGGCACGGCCCGCCCAGGCCGCGTCGAGTTCCCTGCGCATCTTCAGGTGGGCCCGCATGAGCAGGTCCCGGTCCTCGTCTCCCGCAACGAAGCGATAGGTGTCCGGAAAGAACCAGCCTTCACCGTGACTCGTCCCTGCCTCGTCGTCAACGCCCAGTGCGGTCAGCAGCGTCGCCGGCGCGACGCCTTCAAGGGTACGGCCAATCCTGGGGTGGTCAGCCAGTGCCGCGAGCACGCTCACGATGCGTGCGCCCTCGACGATGCGGAACCGGTAGGAGATGACGTCGCCGGCAACGATGCGCGACATCAGCCGCTGCGGTGTGTCGCCGGGAGTCACCACGTATTCGCCGACCTTGAGGGCGCCGGCAAGCCCGGCGATCTGCGTCGTCCAGCGCAGACGGCGCGGGTGGTCGAGCAGCCCGGCCTGCTCCATCTTCCGGGCAACGTCACCAACCGTGTCGCCCTCGCGGACTACGACTGTACTCGACTCGTCGACGGCCAACGGCGATGTCCACCAATGATGAAGGGACCAGGCAAAATAGCCGGAACCGGCCGCAACGATAAGCAGAATGCCGATCCAGCCGCGCACCCGGCTCACGAGAATTCAGGATTCCCGATTCATACGGCGCCGAAGATGACCGTACCGTTGGTGCCGCCGAAGCCGAAGGAGTTGCTCAAGCCCACTTTCAGTGCCATCTCCCTTGCCTGGTTCGGCACATAGTCGAGATCGCATTCCTCCCCCGGGTTCTCGAGGTTGATGGTCGGGGGGCAGACCTGGTCGCGGATCGCCATGATGGTGAATATCGCTTCCACCGAACCCGCTGCGCCGAGCAGATGCCCCGTCATGGACTTCGTGGAACTGATCGCGATGCCGGTGTCATGCCCGAACACGTGCTTGATCATCTTGGTTTCGGCCACGTCGCCAAGGGGCGTCGAGGTGCCGTGTGCATTGATGTAGTCTACGGACTCCGGGGCGATGCCGGCATCGCGCAGGGCGTTTTCCATGCAGGCGATGCCACCGGCCCCGGTCTCCAGCGGACTGGTAATGTGATGAGCATCCCCGCTCATGCCGAACCCGAGCAACTCCGCGTAGATGTCCGCACCCCGCCGACGCGCGCGTTCATACTCCTCGAGCACCACAACGCCGGCGCCTTCGCCGAGCACGAAGCCGTCCCGGTCCCTGTCCCAGGGCCGACTGGCCGCCTCGGGATCGTCGTTTCGCGTCGACAGCGCCTTCATGGTGGCAAACGCGGCGACGGTGATGGGTGACGTGCCGTCCTCGGACCCGCCGGCAACCATGACGTCCGCATCGCCATACTGAATCAGACGGGCCGCCAGGCCGATGCTGTGGGTTCCCGTGGTGCACGCGGTGGCAAGCGCCAGGTTGGGCCCGGTGTACCCGTACATGATGGACAGGTTGCCGCTTACCATGTTGACCACGGTTGCGGGAATAAAGAAGGGTGAAATGCGCCTGGGTCCGCGCTTGATCAGGACCGAGTGGGTGTCCTCGATGGTCTGCAGGCCGCCGATCCCGGACCCGACGGCAATCCCGTAGCGATGGGCGTCGTCCGGTTCCCGGGGCAGGCCCGCGTCTTCGATGGCCTGGACCCCCGCGGCGATGCCGTACTGGATGAAGGCATCGCGGCGGCGCACCTCCTTGGGTTCCATGTAGCGGTCCGCCTCGAAGTTCTGCACCTGGGCGGCGATGGTGACCGAATAGCCTTCGGTATCGAACTTGTCCAGACGGCCCACGCCGCTGGTTCCGGCCACGGCGTTACGCCAGGCATCTTCGACGCTGTTACCGAGGGGCGAAATCGCGCCCAGCCCGGTGATAACCACTCTGCGCTTCGTCATGCTCCTGCCGGGACTGTCGATTCGGCGGGGCCCTGGGGGGGCTGTATCAGGCGGCCCTGCCTACTGGTGGGCGAGAATATAGCCGATGGCTTCCTTGACCGTCGTGATCTTCTCGGCTTCCTCGTCGGGAATTTCGGTTTCGAACTCCTCTTCGAGAGCCATTACCAGCTCGACCGTGTCGAGCGAATCCGCACCGAGATCTTCAACGAAAGAGGCTTCGTCCTTCACCTCTTCCTCCTTAACGCCAAGCTGTTCGCAAATCAGCTTCTTGACCCGTTCTTCGACACTACTCATGCTGGTTGATGTCTCCCAATCCTGTTACCGGGGGGCAGAGCGGAGCGCGCATTCTATAGATGCGACCGGGGCAGTTCAAGGTAACGCACCGGCACCGGAACAGCCACGAAACCGCGCCTGAGCGGCCCCGCAAGACGTTGATTTCGCAGACTCCGCGGGCAATTGCCGCGTCTGAACGCGAACGGCTGCCGCGTCTGAACGCGAACGGCCGCCGCGTCAGACCACGTGCAGTCCCCCGTTTACGTGCAAAGTCTCGCCGGTGATGTATCCGGCGGCGTCGCTCACCAGAAATGCGACCGCCTCGGCAATGTCCGAAGCCGTGCCCATGCGCCCCAGGGGAATGCGCCCCAACAGCCCGTCGACCTGGCTGTCGGACAGCTCGGCGGTCATGTCGGTGGCGATATAACCCGGTGCGACGGCGTTGACGGTGATGCCGCGCGAGGCGACCTCCTGGGCCAGGGAACGGGTAAATCCCTCGACCCCGGCCTTGGAGGCGACGTAGTTCGTCTGGCCGGGATTGCCGCTTCTTGCAACCACGGAACTGACGTTTACTACCCGGCCCCAGCGCGCCCGCAGCATTCCTCGCAACACCGGCCTGGTGACGCGGTACAGGCCGCTCAGGTTGGTGTCGATCACGGCGCTCCACTCTTCCGGCTTCATGCGCAGCATCAGGTTGTCCCGGGTGATTCCCGCATTGTTGACCAATACCAGGGGCATGCCCGGGTCGTCCCTGATTTCGGAGAAGAACCGGTCGACATCGTCCGGATCGCGGATGTCCAGGCGGCGGCCCACCACCGCGGGCCCGAGGGCATCGTCGATACGCGCGGCGCCGGCATCGGTGGTCGCCGTGCCGATGACCCGCAGGTTGCGGGATGCCAGCAGCCTGGCGATGCCTGCTCCGATACCCCGGGACGCGCCGGTAACTACCGCAATCCGGTCTGCCTGCCCGTTCAAGCCGCTGACTCCAATGCAGCGTTCAATCCGTTCAGGTCACCGATCGCGGCGGTACGCAGCGACCGGTCAATGCGTCTCGCCAGCCCGGCAAGCACCTTGCCGGGGCCACACTCCACCAGGGCATCGACGCCGAGTGACTGGAGTCCGCGCACGCAGTCGATCCAGAAAACGGGGGTGGTGAGTTGGGTGAGCAGCTTTTCCCGAATGTCGGCCACCGAACCGGCCACCTGCCCGTCGACGTTATGGAAGACATCGATTT
>JAPOON010000826.1 GCA_026713405.1 Gammaproteobacteria bacterium | reverse complement strand
CTCCCGACCGGAACGCCGCAACAGGTAGTGCAGTTCCGCGGTGCCCTCGACCTGCGAGTGGCTGGCGAGGATCTGCTCGAGCAGCGTCGAGCCTGATCGGGGCAAGCCCACGATGAGGATCGGCGAGTCGTCCTCGCATCCCTGACCGGCACGCTCCTCGAAGAACTCCCTGGTGAATACGTCGATGATCCGGTCGTTCGTCCTCTGGAACTCGATCGGGTCGTAGTTGAGCCTGGGGCGTTTCCTGGCGTTGCCCCGGGAGTAGTATTCGAATGCCTTCCCGTAGTTCCGACGGTCCTCGAATGCCTTGGCCAGCGCGAACGAAAAGGCGATCTCGGAGTCCTCCCCTTCCGCCTTGCCGGAAACCCCATCGAGTTGCTTTCCCATCTCGCGTACTTCCGAACCGCTGAACCGGAAAGTCTTGAGATTGGCCAGGCTCCAATAGGCTTCGCCGAAATCCGGCCGGGCTGCGGCACAGCGCCGGTAGGCGTCGATGGCTTCCTCCTGCCGCCCGACCGTCTTGAGCACATGCCCGAGGCAAAGCAGCGAGGGGAAGTGGGCCGGATCTCTTTCGAGCGCGGCTTCGAGGTAGTTGACAGCGTCCTCGTGGCGGCCGTCGAACAGGCTGTTGGCGCCGAGTTTTTCGAGCGTGAACACCGACTCCGGCTTGAGCTGCAATGCCTGCTTGTAGGCGGTATCCGCCTCATCGAACTTCTGCTGTTCGTTGAGCGCCGCGCCGAGATTGATCCATGCCAGCCAGAAATCCGGGGCCAGGTCGACGGCGCGGCGAAAGAACGCCTCGGCATCGTTGTAAAGCTCGTTGCGGGCGCAGTGCACGCCCATCAGGCGCAGCGCATCGAGATGCTCCGGATTGCGCCGCAGGAGACCCCGCAGGATCTTCTCCGACTGCTTTGACTCGCCGATGCGGTTCAGTTCCATCGCTTCGACAATCGCCGCGCGGTCGGGGTCGCCCTCCAGCGAATGCCGGAATGCTTCGTCCGCCTCGGCGCCGTGGCCGGTCAGCGCGAGAACTTCTACGAGCTTGCGGTTGGCCGCATCCGATTCCGGGTTGTGCCGGATTGCGGTCTTGAGCGATTGAGCCGCCTCATCGAGCCTGCCCTGCTGCAGGAGCGCATCGGCGAGATTCTCGTGAGCGAGCGCGAAGTTGGGCACTAACCGGACCACCCGGGTCAGCGTCTTCTCTGCCTCCGCGTTGCGGTTCTGCTTCGTCAGCGATACGCCGAGCAGCCGCAACAGGTTCGGGTCGTTGGGTGCGTGCTCCAGTGCGGCTTCCAGCAACGCGCCGGCTGAGGCGAAGTCATTCGCTTTCATCAGGCGCACTGCCCGATCGAATGCGCGCCGTGCCGCCGGCGGATTCGGGTGCGGGCGCATGGGAGTCATCGTCGGTTCAGGAAAGAAGAGTGGGCCGGCCGGAGAGGGAGCACGGCAGGCCCACTGCAAGCCGGGGCTGACTCGTCAGAAGGCCTTGTAGACCCCGATCCTGAATTCCCTTGGCCGTATCGTGAAGGCGCGGTCGTCCGCGAACCGCGGATAGATATAGGTAATGGCGCGTTCGTCCCAGATGTTGTTGACGGACAGCCAGGCCTCCCAGCCGTTTTCGCCTTTCACCCCGAAACTCAGGTAGCCGGTCTGGTACGCCGGCTGGAGGGCGGGCTGGGACCGCTCCGCGCCGAACAGGAGGACCGATGCGTTGGTGGCGTTGAGGGAGTCGTCGGTGTGATAGACGTCGAACCGCGCGTAGCCCTCGTACCCGGACCACGGGAGGTCTCGCGAATACAGCACGCCCGCGGCCAGTTTCCAGTCAGGCACCGCCGGCAGCGCATCGCCCGCTTCCCCGGCCACGATGGTGCCGTTGTTCAGCGAGATGTCGTCGTCGATGCGCGCATTGAGATAGGTCAGGGCCAGGGAAAACTCCCAGTTCGCCGTCGGCTTGAACGCGAACTGCCCCTCGAAGCCGTCGATGGAGGCGTTGCCGGCATTTACCGTGGTCGCACCGGCGATCGGCAGGGCTACCCGGATCTGGTAGTCCTCCCAGTTCATGATGAACGCGCTCATGTTGGCGAGCAGGCGCCCTTCCGCCCAGGTCGACTTCACCCCGGCTTCGTAGTTCATCAGCCGGTCGGAGTCGAATGTCAGGGGAGCGCCGAGCGCGGCGGATGCGGGCCGCTGGCTTACGGCGCCGTTGCGGCCGCCGATGCGCACGCCTTCCGAGTAGGTGAAGTAGGCAAGAATGTCGTCGTTGGGCTGCCAGGTGAGGTTGACCCGCGGGCTGAAATCCTTCGTGTTCTCGGTGACATCGAAGTTGTCGAAGATGTTGTCGATCCAATAGGAATTCTCGTTGACCCGGCGGTCGGTGGAGAAGTACCGCCCGCCGACGGAAACCCGCATCGTTTCAGTGATGTCGTAACTGAATTCGGCGAACGCGGCGATCGATTCGATGTCCTGGTGCTGGCCGTTGAAGTCGTTGCCCTCCAGGCCGTTGTAGGTCCAGCCCTCGCGGAACCCCTGGTCGAACCAGACATCGGTGGGGGCCACGCCGTAGTAGATGAAGGCCGCTCCCTGGCCCCCGTTCTCGGCGAAATCGTCGACGATGGTGATGTAGTCCCAGTCGTTGTGGGTGCGCTCGTAGAAGCCGCCCAGCAGCCAGTTGAAGCGGCTCGAGCCGTCGTCCTTGGAGGTCAGGCGCACCTCGCCGGCGAACGAGCGGATGCGCTGGTCGAGGCTGATCCGCGAGGTCGGGTCGGCGCCGAAGTCGTAGGTGGTGATCCACTGGTAACAGTAGGCCGTGGCGTAACAGGTTGCGTAGTCCACGAACATCGGGGAGCCGACGTAGTAGGTCGCGATCTGCAGCCCGTTCTCCTTGTAGGTGGTCATGTAGGCGGTGGCGTCGATGTCGTAATCGATGTTGCGGTTGTGCCAGCCGCCGGCCACGGTCAGGTCCGCGAAGCCCAGGTCGCCCTGCAGGGTGATCGAGAAGTTGTACCACTCGTCTTCGTCGTTCTCGTCCTTGAACTTGATGGTTTCCAGGTCGCCGAAGCCGGGATTGAAATCGAACATGTAGTCGAGTCGTGACTTCTGGTAGATGACGCCCGCGTCGATGGTCCAGTCCTCGTTGGGCTCGAATCGGAGCAGTGCCCGCCTGACTGCGTTGCTCGTCGCTCAAATATGCCCGATATTCTCGCTCCTCGCGCCTTGCCAGGCGGGCGCATCGGCGCTCTCGG
>JAPOON010000825.1 GCA_026713405.1 Gammaproteobacteria bacterium | reverse complement strand
GCGCCGGGCGCCCTGCGCCGGGTGTTGACCAACCTGCTCACCAATGCCCGGCAGCACGGCAAGGACGTGCGGGTGCAGATGCGCGGGCGGGAAATTCACGTGCTGGATTCCGGCCCGGGCATTCCGCCGGAACACCGGGAGGCAGTATTTCAGCCCTTCTTCCGGCTGGACAGTTCGCGCAGTGCCGCCACGGGTGGCAGCGGATTGGGCCTCGCCATCGTGCACCAGCTGTGTCAGACGCACGGCTGGCGCATCGAAATCGGCTCCAGCCCGAGCGGCGGGACCGATGTCTGTCTGGGCATCTGACCGGACCTGTCCGTGAACAGGTCGGGCCAGGACACCCGGCCGCTGATGCAAACATCGTGGCGCGGGGCCAGGATGCGTGATTACAACGCGTGGTAACAAAATGACACAATTTTCCCATGGCCGGAAATTCTCTGGAAACACCTTTGCGAGATATTAGGTCCCGTGAAGTGGCCCAAGAAGCTGCTTCCCCATGAGGCAATCTCTATCCCCTTAGACCTTAATTGGTCTACTCCAGCCGCCGGCTTCCTCTCCAGGCCGGCGGCTTTCTTCTTTGGGACGCACAAACGCCTGCACGGCATCGAAACGCAGGCCGGTGTCCGCATGGACGCTGTACATCGAACGGCGAAACCATGGAAACTATCGCGACACCACGCGGGAATACGTCGGGACGGAGTTTGTCGAGATAACCTACGAGGAGCGGGGCCCCATGGCCCTGATCACCATCAACCGGCCGGCCAGGCATAACGCGATCTCCCTGGACACGCTCGAAGAATTGCACGCGGCGGTGGGCCGTGCGGCGGACTCCGAGGCGGTACGCGCCATTACGATCACCGGGGCGGGAGAAAAGGCCTTTGCCTCCGGGTCCGATCTCTCGGAGGTGCTGCACCGCGATTTCAGGAAGGCGCTGGAACCCATCGTCCAGGGTCTGGCGGACCGGCTGGAACGGACGCCCAAGCCGACCATCGCGGCCATAAACGGCATCTGCATGGGCGGCGGCCTCGAGGTCGCCCTGGGTTGCGATCTGCGAATTGCCACGCCTGAGGCCCGTTTTGCCACGCCTGAGGGCAAGTTGGGGATCATTCCCGGCGGCGGTGCGACGGCGCGCCTGCCGCGCATAGTAGGCCGCGGCTGGGGCATGGAGATGCTGCTCATGGGCGAGCCGATCGATGCCGAGCGGGCACTGGCCATCGGCCTGGTCACCCGCATCGTCCCGGCGGAAGAACTGCTGGCCGAGGCGCAGCGCATCGCCGAGCATCTTGCCGGGTTCGCGCCGTTCGTTCCGAGAACGATGAAGGCCATGGTGAATTTCGGCATGGAGGCGAGTCTTTCGGGCGCGCTCATGCTCGAAAAGTACGCCCAGGGGGCGCTGGTGCAGACCGAGGACAAGGCAGAGGGCATCAGCGCCTTCCTCGAGAAGCGGAAGCCGGAATTCAAGGGCCGTTGATCCGCGGCGGAGGCTGGTGGATACTCCCGCCCTTCGCTAATTCCACATCGCACCATTCACTTGAGGGAGCAAGATGGCTATCGAGAAGTTTCTGGTTGAAGCAAGCCACATCATGATGTTCGCCCGTTCCGTGGCGGACGAGAACCAGATCTACCACGACGAGGAGTACGCGGCGACCACGGAGCCCGGCGGCATCATCGCGCCGCCCACCTTCGCCCAGGCGAGCGCCCAGTTCGACCCGGATTATTTCCTGCGTCCCAAGACCGGCGAGCCCTGGTTCGGCTCGGGCAAGGAGCCGACCGGCATCAAGCGGGACGGTTCCGGTGGCGGTGGCGGCGGCGGCGGTGGCGGCGGCCTGCACGCGGAGCAGCACTTCGAATACCACCGTCATATCGGCCCGGGAGACGTGCTGACCGCCACGGTCA
Source organism: Gammaproteobacteria bacterium (assembly GCA_026713405.1). The sequence continues at coordinate 1,608 of JAPOON010000825.1, read as the reverse complement.
AGCCGGGCAAGACCTGGGAACGGGAGAGCAAGCGGGCCGGCAAGCTGACGTTTTCCGAAACCATCACCGAATACCGCGACCAGAACGGCGAACTCGCCATCACCGCGCGCGGCGTTGGCGTGCGTACCGAACGGCCGGTTGAGCAATAAGCGAACGGGGCGGTGCCCCAACCCGACGGGAAAGCAGTCAACGGGTAGAAACTTGACTGAATTGACAATCTAATCCGCGGATCCGCGAACAAGAGGTAAAGAAATGGCATTGAAAGCAAGTGAACTGAACGTGGGCGACACCTATTCGGAATGCCTGGTCGAAGACCTCAAGCGCACGCAACTCGTCCAGTACGCGGGCGCTTCGGGCGATTACAACCCATTGCATACCGATGAGCCGTTCACGAAGGAAATCGCCGGCTATCCCACCGTATTTGCCCACGGCATGCTCACCATGGGCATGACCGGCCGCATGCTGACCAACTATGTGGGCGACGGCCGGCTGAAGAAATACGGCGTGCGCTTCACCAACCAGGTCTGGCCGGGCGATACGCTGAACTCCACGGCCACGGTTGAGGACATCGCCGAAGAAGAGGGCGAACTGGTCGTCAACCTCAAGGTGGAAACCACCAACCAGGACGGCCTGGTAGTCGTGAGGGGATACGCTTCCGCCCAGGTCGATGCCTGAGTAACCGGGTTGGACGCGCGCGCCCGACCGGCCGGCTACCAGTTCTCGACGGAGGTTCTCAGGTCCAGCTCGAACGTCCAGGCCGTGGGCGGTTGCCGGTAGAGGTGCACATAGCCGTCAACGATTCCCTCGAGCGAAATCAGCCGGCCGCCGCCGGACGACTCGGCCAATTCGGGAACGCGCCTGAATATCTTCTCGCCGGCAATGCCGCCGTCGATGACCACGTGGCCGACGTGCACCCCTTCGGGACCGTACTCCTTGGCCATGGCCTGCGCGAGATTACGTAATGCCCCTTTCGCCGAGTTGAATGCGCCGAAGTTTGCCCGGCCCCGCAGGGACGCGCTCGCGCCGGTGAAAAGCAGCGTTCCGCGCGTGCCGGTGGCTGCCCCACCGTTTCCCGTGCCGTCGTCACCTGACGAAACGGAATTGCCGGCCAGGAAACGGCGCACCGCTTCGCGGCCGACCAGAAAGCCTCCGAAACAGCCGGTTCGCCAGGCAGCCTCGAAATAGCCGGCCTCCATGTCGGCGATGCGTCCGGGGGTGTTGTTGCCGACGTTGTAGACGACCAGCGTCAGCCCGTCGCCCGCGGCATCGAACAGCGACGCGACCTGGCCTTCGTCGGTGGCATCGGTGACCACGGCCTCGGCCACGCCGCCGTCTGCCTCGATATTGGCCACCACGGCATCCAGGGATTCCCGGGTGCGCCCGGCGACGAAGACCCTGAGCCCCAGCCCGGCGAAGCGCCGGCACAGTTGAGCGCCGAGCCCCCGGTCGGGGCCGACGCCGATGACGATTGCGGTGTTCATGATTGCTCCTGATCCTGACGGTCCGTACCACACTCATGTAGAATCTCGCGCCCAGTCTATACAAGACCGGCCCATTCGCCAGGCACGGGCCCCGCCATTCGTCGAATCCGACCGCATGGATTAAAGG
>JAPOON010000824.1 GCA_026713405.1 Gammaproteobacteria bacterium | reverse complement strand
CTTCGACCCGGTGCGCAATGCCCGACTTCTGACCCCTTCACAACTGCACACTGCGACGCAAAAGGCGGAAGCGGAACGCGACCGGCTTCTCGCCGCCCGCCAATCGGCGGAAGCCCGGATTGCAGAGCTGGAGCGGCAGTTGGGCGTGGAATGACGATGTAAGTTGCGACATCGTCCGGTAATCGCCGCAGTCGATAGTCCGTCGCCTACCCCGCCCCAACTTCTTCGGTTAGCTTGACACCAATATAGGCGCGCTTGTGAAAGCGGCCAGTGAGCCTGGCACCGATGTCCACAAGCCGCATCGCCAGCCCATACTTCGCCCGAAGGGCATTGAGGGCGAGTTCAATCTGCCCGCTCTCCTGGAGCAATTCGGCCCGGGCTTCGTGCCACTCGCCGAGCAGATTTCCCCGCACGTCGCACTTGGCGAGCCTCGCTCGGCTGCTGTTGCGCAGGCGCTTCACCTTGCCCGCGTCGCCAGCGGAGAAAACGTAGTAGACGCCCTGCTGATAGGCCGCCCAGACAGGAGTGGCAACTTCCTTCCCCGACCTGCGAAAAGTCGCAAGGTTCACGTAGCGGGCGCTGCGGGTTTCTTGACTGGCCATGGCGGCATGAACTGTACCGGCGAAATAGCAATTGGGCCATCAATCAGGTTGTCGATAGTCTGTGCGACGGCGGAAGGGATCGCATTGGCAGCATTGAAGACCAGTATGGAGGAAGCAGGTCTTGGATTCTCAGCTGGCTTTCGTCATGTCCCCATCGAGAACGTGCCTACCGATCTCATCGTGGTAGCTGTAGGCGAGAAACGTGTGCATCGCAAACCGCTCAGGTTAACTGTAGCGGACGCTGATTGATTCAGCATTCGGATGCAACAGGTTGGAGTGAGCTGTGGCGGACGCTTATTGGGCTATTGGTCCAAGAGTTGAACTTTGACGGGTACTTGTGGTCTGAACATTCGCTCATGGCGGCCATGTCATTGTCAAGTTCAGCGCCGTGGTGCACCGTTTGGATTGAGGGTAATCAATAAGTTATCCACAGGAGGCGGTGGATAACATCCATCGACAGACATGAAAAGCGAACGAATGGATCGGGCAAAGTTTGTCGCATTCACTTTGAGTGGTGGCTCAATTCTGAATCTCGTTCCAGCAGTGTCGTTCGGAGAGTGGGTGCCACAGGAGCCCTTAAACGGGCGGGTTTATGCAGACTTTCAGCGTGTCGGGGCTGACCTGGATCAGGCATTCGACAAACTGGGCACAGAATTGGCCAATAAGCCGCAAGCGCAAGAGTCCCCGGCATAGTTCTTCCCCGGGGACCAAGGGGCGGTCCAAGCAGGTCGCTCCAAACAGCCAAACCCAATCCCCCTCACAGCAACCAAAACGGCCAAATGACCGGCAGGCGTTGCGTGCCACTTCAATAACCTCCGAAACCACTAGCTACGAGGGGCCTTTGCCCCCAGCGGATGAGGCGGCAAAGTACGAACAGATTCTTCCGGGTACCACCGACCGTCTATTCAAGATGGCAGAGAATTACGGAGAGCACCATCGGGAACTGGAGCGTCAATCGATGGTCAACGCATATAAGGCGCACCGCGCTGGACAAGTAATCGGGGGGTTGGTGGTCGGATCCATTCTGGCGGTTTGCGTCTATGCTCTGAGTCAAGGGCATGTGCAATTCGCAACCTACGTGGGCACGGGAACGCTAGTAGCCCTTGCAAGCATCTTCGTGCTAGACCGGCTGCCTCATTGGCGACATCTTTGGCGCACACCTCCCCCCGGAAGCAATTGAAAGACTAGGCGCGTCGCCAGGCGACGCGATCAAGTTGCTCCGCAACTTGGAGAGGTTATTCGAATATGCAACTCATCTGTCCACATCAAGGCCGCTCAAGGATTCTAGCGACCTGCCTGGCTCGAGTGAGCGTTTCTCCGCCCCGTCACCCCACTCCTTTTGAGGCTGCGGGAGGAACCGCTCCAGGCTGCTCTGCTACGCGGTCAGCTTCGAGGACTGTGGGCGTCTCACCAGATGGAGTACATCGCTCGGGACATCGCGGAAGAAGCCGTGGATCCCCAAGCCCGCAGAGTTTTTTCTCCCGGCACTAACTTCGCGCCCCGTCGCAAAAACTCCTGAACCCAGCAGGCGCATACGGCCCCATCACCCCCTGCTCAAGCACACCAATACCCTCGCTGCTCCCATCCCGCGCCCGCACCACCTGCTGCACATGCACGTTCTCGGGAGCAAGCATGTCGAGTTCCGCCGGATCGAAGGACTCGTGGCCCAGCGCGAGTTCGTCATGCCATAGGCCGTGCCGCCATTGCGGATGCACATAGCCAAGTCCCTTCATCTGGAATCGCAACGTCGGCGTCAGGGAAATTTCGCGCCGTTCCCCGGCAAGCCCAAACAGCTCGATTTCCGCATGTTTGGCAAGCCGCGTGTTGGCGTGGTACGTCACTCGGTGGGTCACCCCCGCCATGGGTTCCACCACCGCATCGGCCACGTCCGGAAGACCGTCCTCCGATGCGAAGAGCGGCGCGGTCAGCGCTTCGCGGAAGAGAGGCTCACCGCGCTGGCCGTCAAAGAAGATGGCGTGGCTGACATGGTCTTCCCAGAACAGCGGCGCCCACAGGAAAAATATCCCGGGGGGAGCCACGGGCGCGCCCGCCGGTTCCGGTTGCCCCACCGGCCGAACGCCCCAAGACCGGTCCTTGGTTGCCCGACACTCCGCCGGATCGACGTTGATATCCCCCTCCGGCGTCCGAACCGTTCCGCTCCAGACGCCAAACTGATCAAACCGCGTGGCGTCCATGAACCGCCGCGCCCCTTGCCACAGCGTCTGCCGTCCTTCCTGAATCGTCCCGGTGCGCGCCGAAAACTCGAGCTCACAGCCAAGCCCACTCTCATTGTCATCAAGCACCACGCGCGTTCGGCGCAACGGCTCGATCACATCAATCCGCATGGGCCCGGCACACATTTCCGTCCGCTCCGCGGGCGCACGCCGGGAGGCGAAGAAGCAGTGCTGCTGCCCGCCGGGCCGGACGACGCTGAAGGCGCAATCGAGAACCCCGAGGTGCGGGTAGACTCCCATGGTGATCGCGAAAAACCAGGACCCATCCACCGCATAGCCGTTGAACCAGGTCCGGTCATAGAAGTTGCGGTCGCTGGTTGCCGGCTGGGCAAGGGGTTCCGGCGTCTGGTGAACGGGATAGTCGTCGAGTCTGTTCAGCATGGGCTAACTCCTGGCGGCGGTTAAGAACCCGGCCCTTCTCAGGCAGGGCGATTCGAACGGCCCGCAAAAAGATGCGCGGGCCGTATGCGCTCATACTCGCGCAGCACCGGCTCGAATTCCTCCGGCGTGCTGGCATGGATAATCAGCCCGTCGGCGCCGGCTTCGAATTCCTTCAGCCACCGCTGCGCACAGGTCCTGGCATCGCCGATCGCCCCGGGCCGCCATTCTTCGGGCAGGATCCTGTCGATGGCGGACAACTGCCCGCTGGTCGCTACGCTGTCGATCAATCCACCCACAGCCCGCACCTCCGCACTCCCACGAAACCGCGCAAGCATCTCCGGGTCCCAGCCATTGACGGCAACCAGTGCATCGCCGTAACCCGGAATCTGCAGATAGGTGGCAAGCCGCGCGACGATGCGCTTCAGGTACGCCTCCTCGGATGCATCGCACACGGTCGCGAATACCGACCACACCTTCACCCGCCCCGGCGTCCGCCCCGCTTCCTCCGCGCCCTGCCGCACCTGGGCAACCGCATTCGATAGCGCCGTCTCGCCCATGAACGTATGCAGATGCACCCCGTCGTAGATGCGCCCCGCGTTCACCAGGCTCTTCGGCCCGAACCCGACATAGAGAATCGGAATGTCCTCGTCGACATAGTCGGCAAGCCCCAGCCGGGGGAAGTTCCCGAGTGCCCCGGCGTGGCCGTCCACCGTCTCGCCGCGCCACAGCCGGCGCATTACTTCGATGAACTCCCGCTCCCGTTCGTAACTCGGAAACGGCACATTCAGCATCTTCCAGCGCAACCCAACGCCTTTCGCCAGCCCCAGGGCAAAGCGCCCGTTGGAAAGGCGGTTGAGCGTGGTGGCCATGGAAGCCGTCACCACCGGGTGCCGCATGTTGAGATTGGTGGCCGAAGTACCGATGCAGATCGACTCGGTGACGGCCGCACAGGCGCCGCAGATGGCGGAAATCTCCTTGTAGTCGGCCCGTTCCGAGAGCATGACGTTACCGATGCCGAGCGCCTCGGCATCCTGCACCTGGCGCAGCACATCCCTCGGCGTGCGGCTGTGGCCGGGCAGGCCATAGAAGCCGAGTTCGGGAAATTTCGAGGTGTGATCGGGATACATGGCGCGCACCACTTAGCGGCACCCGTTCATGAATGAACGTAGCGAGGTTGGCAAGAGCAGTGAAACCGCAGCAGTTTACTCATGAGTGGGTGCGGCCAAACGTTCGGGCAGGCGCAGGATAGTATCATCGCCGCCGGGCAAAACCCCCGGACTCCAGCATGTCGATCCCTTCCCACCCCGACCAGGTCACTCCAGGCTGGCTCACCTCGCGCCTGAATCGCGCCGGCGTGGCGGGCACCGTCAGAGAAGTCGCCTGGCAGAACATCGGCGCCGGGCAACTCGGGGAGAATGCCAGGTTTCACATTACGGGACACGGCGACCTGCCGCCCACGCTGGTCGGCAAGTTCCCCTCCACCAACCCGTTGAGCCGGCACCTGGCCGTGCAACTGAGCAACTACGCCCGGGAAGTGTTCTTTTACGCCGAACTCGGCCGCACCGTGGACATTCAGACGCCGCGCTGCTTCGCCGCCGAGTTCGACCCCCACACTCACGATTTCGTGCTGCTCATGGAAGACCTGGCGCCGGGCGTGCAGATCGACCAGATGTCGGAGTGCAGCATCGACCAGGCCGCCCTCGCCCTGGAGGAACTCGGCAAGCTGCACGGGCCGCGCTGGGGCGATGCGCAACTTGCGAACCTGCCGCTGTTGGCCCCGTCGCGGCTCGATGACGGGGAGGAATCCGCACACCCGATGCTGTTTGCAGCGTTCATGCAGCGCTACGGAGACCGGCTGAGCGTCGACCAGGTGGCCGCCGTCAATCGGTTCGAGGAAGGCTACCCGGCCTACGGCAAGGTGGAAGCGCCCGAGACGGTGATCCACATCGACTACCGCCTGGACAACATGATGTTCGGCGGCCCCCACCCGCTGGCCGTATTCGACTGGCAATCGGTCAACCGCGGCAATCCCTGGGTGGATGTCAGCTACTTCATGGGCACCTCGATTTCCCCCGAACGCCGGGCCGGAAACGAACGTCAGCTCCTCAATCACTACCTCGAAGTCCTGCGCAGCTACGGCGTGACCCTGGACTGGGACCGATGCTGGACGCGCTACCGTCACTACGCCCCGGCCGGCCTCAACATGGCCGTTCTCGTCTCCACCCTGGTTGGCGAAACCGAGCGAGGCAACGACATGTTCGTGACCATGGCCACGCGCAGCATCCAGATGTGCCGGGACCTGGACGCCTTCGAATTGCTGGTTGGGAGCTAGGACGCGGCGGATCCGCTGCGCTGGCGCGCAGGAACAACGATCGGTGAAGGGCGCGGCGATTTCGGGTTACTTCGGTGCCCTTTCCGAAACGGAAACGCGGGAGGGCGCGACATCCGCCGGCAACTCCGGCTCCGGAGCCAGGATGAATTCGGGAAAGGACTCGATG
>JAPOON010000823.1 GCA_026713405.1 Gammaproteobacteria bacterium | reverse complement strand
CGGCGCGTTAGAGCTCGCCCCACCCCCTCCCGTACAGCAGGATGTCGTGGCTGGTGCGCCGAAAGGGAAGCGCCGTATACGAACTCGCTGCCCGGTGCTGGCAATTGTTGATCAGAAGCTAGTAACGTCGATTGGAGAGTTTGTTCAATGCGAGCCCGCGGCCGGCCGGAAGAACTCATGCGGCAACACCGCGCAGGTTCGGATGGCGGGAGACGATCACCGAGGCGTTCTGCCCGCCAAACCCGAAGGCATTCACCTGGAAGACATCGATATCCAGTGGTGCAGGCGCTTCGAGCAGCACATCGAAGCGGATTTCCGGGTCCGGGTCCGTCGTATTGGCCGTATTGACGAACCGGTTCTCCGCCATGTTGCACAAGCCGGAGATCAGCGACATGCCGCCTGACGCCGCGGCCGCGTGGCCGAAATGGCCCTTCACCGAGGTTACAAGCAACGGCTTCCTACACTCCCCGTAAACCGCGTTGATGGCGCGGATTTCCGGGGGATCACCCACCGGCGTTCCGGTTGCATGGGCGTACAGGCAGTCCACATCGCCGGGTTCGAAACCCGAGTGTTCCAGCGCGAGGCGCATCGCCCGCTCCTCCCACCGGCCGGAGGGTTCCGGCGCCGATGGATGATGGGAATCGCTTACGGCGCCGTATCCGGACAGGTGGCCCAGTACCTTCGCCCGTCTCGACTCTGCAACATCCGCGCGTTCCAGGAAAAAGGCGGTCGCCCCCTCGCTGCCCGCGATACCGGCGCGGTTCACATCGAACGGCCGGCATGCCTCCTCCGGCGAGGAAACGCTGGAATGCATGCCGAACATGGCCGGCGCATAGGCCATGGCTGGCACGAAATCGCCCTCGGCGCCGCCCGAAGTCATGGTCTCCCCGGCTTCCACGCCGCCGACCACGGCGGCATCGGCCAGGCCGAACTCGATGAGGCGCCCTGCGGTGCCGAGCGCATCCAGGGTGGATGCGCAGGCCGTGGTTACCGTGAGGCTGGGCCCGTGCAGGCCGTGGCGCATGGCAATCTGCGCCGCGCCCATGTTGGTCAATGCCTTCATCATGGTCTTGCGGGGAAAGGCGGATGCGCCGCCCGTGTCGATCTCGTACTGGGCGCGCATGATCGTCTGCACGCCGCACAGGCTGGTGCCCAGCACCACCGCGGTTCGCAGTGGATCGAGCTGCGCCCCGGATTCGACGATGGCCTGTTCTGCCGCGACCATCGCCCACTGGGCGAAGACATCGGTGCCGTCACGCACCCGCCCGCTCATCCAGTCCGGCAGGTCGAAGTCGCCGACCACCGAGCCCCAGGCGCGGGCGTTTTCCTCGAGGCCGGGCAGGGCAAGCTCCTCGATGACGGGCGGGGCGGACATCAACCCTTCGTAGAACGAAGCCGTGCCCAGGCCGTAGGCCGACACGGCGCCGGCACCGGTGATGGCGACCGCGGGCCTGCCGTTGCGTGTTTTCACCAGGTTGCGAATCGGGACGAAAGCAGCGGAAGTGTATGATAGCCACCGAAAAAACGTAAGGATCGCGCCGGTTGGCACGTTTCGCCCGAACCCTTTCATGGAACAATTCTCGAACGGGTCCTTGAGTTCACGTCGCTGTAGCCGGCACCAGGGCCAAGTCGAAGCGTTTGGCCTGACGCTGCAGGTTCGCAACCATGCGATCGCGGCGTTCTGTTTCCCACGCAGCCAGG
>JAPOON010000822.1 GCA_026713405.1 Gammaproteobacteria bacterium | reverse complement strand
TTGATGCGAAACGTTGACACGGCAGACTCAGGTGTATCTTGTGCGACGGAATCAGTGCCCCGTCTCGTACAAGGCGATGCACCCTCAACAGGAGAACCAGATTGAAGACGTCTCTGATACTGATCCCGGTCCTGCTCGCGGCAAGCGCCGCGGCATTCGCCGAGAAGCCCGACAGGCGCTGGCACGGCCCCATATCCATCGAGGAAGCCGAAGCCAGGGCGGCGGAGCGCTTCAGCCGCATCGATGCGGACGGGGACGGCACGTTGACCAGGGAGGAGCTGTTTTCCGAGGAACGGCGTCAGGAAAGGATCGACGAGCGGCGGCAACGCAAGTTCGAACACCTGGACGCCGACGGAGACGGCGCCATCTCGGCGGAAGAGTACGGCAAGCGCATGGAGCGGCTGCTTGCACTCGACAGCGACGAGGACGGACAGGTGACCCGTGAAGAACTCCGCGCCGCCAAGCACCGCAAGAAACCGAAACGGCAGCAGGACGGCTGACGCCGGCTTGTCGTCACCGGGCGACGAGGAACTGGTGCGCCGAATCCACGAAGGCGATGAGCAGGCTTTCGCCAGCCTGCTCGGCCGCCACCTGAACGCCATCCATCACTACCTGCTTCGTCTGACCGGATCCAGGGCCGACAGCGATGACCTGGCCCAGGAGACGTTCTTCGCGGTATGGCGCAGGGCGGGCACGTATCGCCCGGGGCGGGTGAAATTCACCACCTGGTTGCATCGCATCGCTCACAACCAGTTTGTCGACCATTACCGCAGAAAGGCGCGGGAGGCTGATGACGACCTGCCCGATACCGCCGATTTCACCCCCGGGCCCCAGGAGAAGCGCGGCATCGCGGAGGACAGGCAGCGCCTGCACGCGGCGCTTGCTCGCCTGCCCGCCAACCAGCGCGATGCCGTTCTGCTCTGCCACCAGCAGGGGATGTCGAACCGGCAGGCCGCCATCGTGCTCGGCGTGGGCGTGCGCGCCCTCGAATCCCTGCTGGCCCGGGCCAGGCGGGCATTGCGCAAGGAATTTCAGGAGGAAGCAACGGCATGACCAGCGAAAGTTTCGAAGACCGGCTGAACGCGCTGCTCAACGAGGAGCACCACCTCACCCCCGGGCTCGAGCAGCGCATCCGCAACAACCTGCCGGTCCGGGACGGCCTGCAGCGGCTGATCGACTGGATCGCCGCGAATTTCCCCCGCGCGGCGCTGACCGCCGCCATACCGCTCGCAGTCGGCTTCCTGGTCGGCTTCGACCTGGAATACGCCGCCGCGGAACCGGAGGACGAGGTGATCGTCCTGGCATTCGTGGAATCGTTCGAGGAACTCGACTATGAATAGGTTCAGATGGCTCGTGGCCGCCCTGGTGGTGTCGCTTCTCGTGAATCTCGTGCTGGTCGGCGTCCTGGCGGGGCGGTTCTCCGCCGGGCAGCGGCCCCATTTCGACCTGACGATGGGAATTCGCGCGCCCACCCGGTTCCTCTCCGACGAGCGGCGAGCGGAGCTCAAGCCCGTGATCCGCCAGTTTCGCGAGGCGGCCCCGAGCCTGCGCCGCCTGCGCGGCACCCAGCGCGCGCTTTACGACGCCATCAACAGCGAACCGTTCGAGCGCGAGCCCCTGGAAGCGGCACTGGCCCGGTTCAGGAACAATCTGTTCGCCGGCCAGGAAGCCGGTCATACGGCGTTCGTCAAACTCGTGGAGTCACTGACGCCGGAAGAGCGCAGGGAAATGCTGCAGAGCATGCGCACACGCAAGCGGCACCGGCGACCGAATGAGTCGCCACCGGTCGGGCGCAGCCCGAGCTGAAGCACAGCTTCAGCAGGTGACGACGCCCCGCAACTAGTTGCGGGGCCAGCCTGTTGAACAATCCATGCTGTCCAAAAAGAGAATTTCCGCCAGGCCCGCCGAATCCCCCCACGGCAAACCCGCTCCGGAAGTCGAAAAAGAAAGAGAATTGCCGCCTGGCCTCCCGATTCCCCCCCACCGCATACCCGCTCCGGAAGTCAAACCAAAGAACCCGTTCCGGCTCCGAGACCAGGTATGCCGCACGGGGATCTCGCACGCCGGGCTTACAACTCCAGGCGGTCGCATGCTTGACCCGCCGTTCGCGAACCGCATTTAATGCTGACGCGGCGATACCCGGGCCCGTCGGGAAAGCGCTGAACGAGCGCCGACCTGATTCATCTGACAACCTGACCCGCGGGCAAGAGGTCCAGCCGCAGCTTTAACACTTCATCGCATCACGAGGACGTTCTTCAAATGGACACCTACACCGACATCGAATACAGCGTCGACGACCCCGTCGCCCTCATACGCCTCAACCGGCCCAACCAGCTCAACGCGTTCACGTACCACACCCTCGGGGAGATTCGCCAGGCCGTTGACCAGGCCGCGGCGGACCGGCGCGTCGTCGGCATCGTCATCACCGGCAACGGGCGCGGCTTCTGTGCCGGCCTCGACCTGCAGGCCCTGGCGGAGGTTACCTCTTCGGCCGAGCCCCCGGCCCCCACCCCGGAAGACGAGATACCGGGGCTGTTCACCTACCTGCTGGACGTGCCCAAACCGGTGATCTCCGCCATCAACGGCGTGGCAGTCGGCGGCGGGCTGATCCTCGCCCTGATGAGCGACCTGCGCTTCGCATCGTCGGCCGCCAGCCTCTCCACCGTCTTCCTGAAGCGCGGCCTGGTCGCGGAGCACGGCTCGACCTGGCTGCTACCTCGTCTCGTGGGCCTCGGCCGGGCGCTGGACCTGTTGTGGATGAGCGACCGCATCGGCGCCGAGGAAGCCCGGGAACTGGGGTTGGTGGACCGGGTATTCGAGCCGGAGAACCTCTTGACCAGCGCCTGCGACTACGTGCGGCGGCTGGCCGAGACATCGCCGCCCACCACGATCGCCGAGACCAAGCGCCTCGTCTACCGCCATGTGGGCACCGATTACCCGACCGCGCTACGCGAAGCCGAGGTGGCCCAGAACCTGGCCGTGGCGGCCCCGGATTCGACGGAGGGCGCCCGGGCGTTCATCGAGAAGCGCGCGCCCAGGTTCCAGAGAATCGGGGAGTAGTGGTATGTCGATGCTCAACCTGTCCATCCCGGACCACATCCGCCCGCTGCGCGACAAGGTGCTGCAGTTCGTCGAGCAGGAAATCTATCCGGTCGAGTCCGAGGTGCTGACCGACCGGATTTCGAGCCGGCGCGATGGCGCGCTGCGCGCCCTGATGGACAAGGCCAAGGCGGAAGGCCTCTGGGCGCTCGGCCACCCGGAGGAACTCGGCGGCGGCGGCCTGCCGTTCATGGACTACGTGTTCATCAACGAGGTGGTGGGGCGCTCGGAGGTGGCGACGGTAGCGCTGGGCACCCACTCCCTGCAGGACTCCATCATGCTGCACATGTACGCAAAGGAAGAGTGGCGCGAGAAGTACCTGCAACCGCTGGTCGACGGCGAGGTCTTTCCCAGCTTTGGCATGACCGAACCGGATGTGGCCAGTTCCGACCCCACCCAGTTGCAGACCCGGGCCGAACTCGACGGCGACGAGTGGGTCATCAACGGCCGCAAGTGGTTCACCTCCGGCGCCAATTCCGCCGCCTATACCACGGCAATGGTGCGCACCGAGCCCGATGCGCCCGACCACCAGGCCTTTTCCATGATCGTGGTGCCCACCGACACGCCCGGCTACAACATCGTTCGGGACGTCAAGGTCATGGGCCAGGCACAGGGCCACTGCGAAGTGGTCTACGACAACGTGCGGGTGCCGAAGAGCAACCTCCTCGGGCCGCGCGGGCAGGGCTTCAAGATCGCCCAGCAGCGCCTGGGGCCGGGGCGCATCTTCCACTGCATGCGCTGGCTCGGCCAGGCCCAGCGGGCCTTCGACCTGTTGTGCGAGCGCGCCAACGACCGGGTGGCCTTCGGCAAGACCCTGGGCGAACACCAGCAGATCCAGAAATTCGTCTTCGACTCGGCGGCCGAGATCCAGGCCAGCCGCCTGCTGACCCTGCACGCCGCCCAGAAGATCGACCAGGGCACCGAGGCCCGGGTGGAGATCGGGCTCATCAAGGTGTACGGCGCGCAGATGCTGCACAACGTCATCGACCGGGCCATCCAGGTGCACGGCGCCAAGGGCGTCACCGAAGACACGCCGCTCGAGCGCATGTACCGCAACGCCCGCTACGCCCGCATCTACGACGGCGCCGACGAGGTGCACATCCAGAACACCGGCGGGCGCATCCTGCGCCGCTTCGCGCGGGGCGAAGGCTTCGATTTCGGGCTGCGCTGACGGCGGGGGCGGGCAACGGAACAGGGGGAGCACCGACATGGCTGTAACCGGCTCCTGTCTTTGCGGTGACGTCCGCTTCAGCGCCGCGAAGGAACCGCGCCGGGTCACCCACTGCCACTGCGTCATGTGCCGGCGCGCGACGGGCGGGGCGGTGGCGACCTTTGCCACTTTCGCCAGCGATGCCGTGACGTGGACGGGGCCCCTGGCCCGATACGACTCCAGCGAGCGCGCCTGGCGCGGATTCTGTCCCAGGTGCGGCAGCAGCCTCTGCTTCGGCTACAACCCGCGCCCCGAACGGATCTACATTACGCTGGGCGTCTTCGACGATCCCGATGCCTGGCCCGCGCGCTTTCACGACTATCGGGAATCCCGGATCGACTGGCTGCACGTGGACGACCAGCTGCCCGATGCTAAGGATTTCAAGAAGCCGTCCCCCCGAGCCTGACCGGCATCCTTTCCCGCCCGTCCCAAAAAACACCGGTTCCCGTGCGCACACCGCCGCCACCCCAACTCATTCCACCCCTCCGCAAGCCCGAACCGGCGCCATGTTGTAACATCGCGCGGCGCCGGCCATCGTGCCGCGGGCACCGGGGAAGACATGCGCTTCGGATACGTGATACCCAATAACGCGGGGGTCGTGGACCCCAACGACTTGACCGAACTGGCCCGGCGGGCGGAAGCCCTGGGGTTCGATTCCGTCTGGGTCAGCCACCACGTGCTGAACCTGGGATACGTCCAGAAGCGGCTGGGCAACGCGCCGTACCAGGATGCGCTCATCACGCTAACGTGGATCGCCGCGCACACGTCCCGCATCCGGCTGGGCACCAGTGTGCTGGTCATGCCCTACCTGCACCCAATGGTGCTCGCCAAGGAACTCGCGACCCTGGACCACTTCTCCGGCGGGCGGCTGACCGTGGGGCTCGGTGTGGGAAGCATGCCGGAGGAAAACGCGGCACTCGGCGTCCCGTACGACACCCGCGGCAGTTACAGCGACGAGTTTATCGAGGTGCTGCGCGCGCTCTGGACCCTGGAAGCCGCCACGTTTCACGGCCGCTTCTTCGATTTCGAGGACATCGTCACTTCGCCGAAACCACTGCAGGCGCCGCATCCGCCCATCGTCATAGGCGGCAACCGGCCGCAGGCGCTCAAGCGGGCGGCCCGCCTCGGCGACGGCTGGCACCCCCTGAACCTGCCTCCCGACAGCGTGCGCAAGCGCCTGCCGGTGATTCGCGAGGAAGAGCGCAAGGCGGGGCGGCCGCCGATGCGCACGGTTCAGTTGCGCATCGGCATCGAGCGCATAACGCCGGAAGCCGTCGCCGATTTCGAAGACGCGGGTGTCACCGAACTGGTAATGCATACCGAGACCGGCGACATCGCCAGCAACCACGCCGCCCTGGAACGGTTCGGGGCGGACAGGTTTCCATGACGCCAATCACCTGCATCGAAGACCTTCGTCAGCTTTTTCGAAAGCGCGTGCCCCGCATGTTCGTTGACTACACCGAGGCGGGTTCGTGGACGGAGAGCACGCTGAAAAACAACCTGAGCGCCTTCGACGCGATCAAGCTGCGGCAGAAGATCCTGGTCGACATGACCGACCGCACCGTGCAGACACGCATGGCGGGCCAGGAGGTCGCCATGCCGGTGGCGCTCGCCCCGCTGGGCAGCGCCGGCATGCTGCACGCGGACGGCGAGATCAAGGCCGCCCGGGCCGCGGAGCGGTTCGGCGTGCCCTACTGCCTGTCCACCATGAGCATCTGTTCCATCGAGGATGTCGCCGAACACGCCAGCGAACCGTTCTGGTTCCAGTTGTACGTGATGCAGAACCGTGATTTTGTCGGGCGCCTCATCGACCGCGCCAGGGCAGCCGGCTGCTCCGCCCTGGTGCTCACCGTGGACCTGCAGATCCTCGGTCAGCGCCACGCCGACATCAAGAACGGCCTGTCGACGCCGCCGAACCCGACGCTTGCGAACCTGCTGAACATCGCCGGCAAGCCCCGCTGGGCCTGGGGCATGGCGCGCACCAGGCGCCGCACCTTCAGGAATATCGTCGGGCACATCGCAGATGCCCGGAATACGCGGTCGCTCGCCACCTGGACGGCCCGCCAGTTCGATCCCAAGTTGAACTGGGACGATGTGCAGTGGATCAAGGACCGCTGGGGCGGCACGCTGATTCTGAAGGGCATCATCGACGTGGAAGACGCACGCATGGCGGCGCAGAGCGGCGCCGATGCCATCATCGTCTCCAATCACGGCGGCCGGCAACTCGATGGCGCTCCGGCCACGATCGATGCGCTGCCGGCCATTGCCCGGGAGGTGGGCGATCGGGTGGAGGTGTGGATGGACGGCGGCATTCGCACCGGCCAGAATCTGTTTCGCGCCCTGGCCCTCGGCGCCAGGGGCACGATGATCGGCCGCGCTTATGCCTATGGCCTGGGCGCCATGGGTGAGGAGGGCGTCGTCACGGCCCTGGAGATCATCCGCAGGGAACTCGATCTCACCATGGCCTTCTGCGGGCTCCGCGACATCAACGACGTTTCCGAGCGGGTGATCTGGCGCGGTTAGCCGGGGATTGCAGCTACACTTTCCTTGCCGGTGCGATGCCGGCTTCCGCGCAGTAACATGCCCGCATGTCCGTTACCGAATCCCTCGCCCACTTCGTGGAGCACCACCTGAAGGCCTGGCCGGAGCTCGAAGCCCCCTTCGACCCGGCCTGGCGCTCGCCCTGCGAGATCGGCGAACCGTACACCCGGCAACCGGACAACGGCGCCGGCAGCCCGGGGGAGTTCATCCGCTGGCGCCCGGTCAAGCGATCGCTGGCCGATGACTTTCCCGGCCTGGAAAACGCGCTGGAGACCGAGATTCACCCTGACATCAAGGCTTACTACGGGGCCTGGTGGTCCGGCAATCTGGAGGCAGAGGCGCCGGACGGGCACGTCAGCCTCATCCTGCTGTGGAATCCCGACGATGCCGACCGCCTGGTGGAGAACCAGATCGGCCACGCCCTGGTGAACC
>JAPOON010000821.1 GCA_026713405.1 Gammaproteobacteria bacterium | reverse complement strand
TCTTTTATCTTCACACTCAGCCGGCCGCCATGCCGGTGGAAGAACGCCCCGGCTTCCGGGCCATCGAGGGCGCCCCGGGTGGTAAGCAGGGTCTCCGGGGTCGGGATACCGCGCCCCGGCGCATCCTCGGCCAGGCGCATCTTCGAGTTCGCGGCCTTGCTGACCTCCCACCAGTCGCGGCTCTTGTGCACGGCCAGGTTGCTGCCGCTCACCATGTACAGGCCGGCCAGGAAGTCCGGCCCGCACTCGGCCGCGGCGCGCGCGTAGTAGGAGTCGTGGGGATAGAAGCGGCAATTCTCCAGGGGCACCACCGCGCCGCAGACTTGCCGGTACAGGCTGTTGAAATAGGCCAGCAACCCGCGCCACGGCTCCTGCAGAAAAATCTCGAACATGGCCACCCGGTCGTCCGGCTTGCCCATGTACATCAGGGCAACCTGCAGCAGTGACGTCAGGTCCCGGTTCTCCCGGTCTTCAGAAATCTGCTTCTCGTTGAAGTCCTCGCGCCGGAAGAACAGTTCACAATCGTCGCCGCACATGGCGAAAAACACGGGCCGAGCCTGGCCCGGCGCGAATGGCGCTGCAGTCATGGCAATCTCTTCGAGCAGGTTCGGCGCTATTTTGCTTCCGCGGGAACAGAATTGCAGCAGATTGCGCGCGCATGCTCCTGCTGCGGAGAGGTCAGACAGCCGGCCAGCCGCAGAATCGGCCACCTCTCCGGGCTGTGCGATTTCGGCGGTTGCGTTGACATGACTGCATAGAACCCCAAGAATAGCCGGCTGTTTCCTTTCCCCGACTAATAGTTCTGGGAAATCAACGAGTTAAACGTTGATTCGATTGCAGGGGCGGCGCAACGTAACCCGTGGGCCGCTGAAACCGGAGAGGCGGTGTGGGCCGACGACCATGACCGAAATGCTTTCAGGGGCCGAAATGCTCGTTCGCGCGCTGCAGGACGAAGGGGTGGAATACCTTTTCGGATACCCCGGCGGTGCTGCCCTGCACATCTACGATGCCATCTTCAAGCAGCAGAAGGTGGAGCATATCCTGGTGCGCCACGAACAGGCCGCCACGCACATGGCGGACGGCTATGCCCGGGCAACGGGCAAGCCCGGCGTGGTGCTGGTGACATCGGGGCCGGGCGCCACCAACGCCGTGACCGGCCTGGCCACGGCCTATATGGACTCGACGCCCATCGTGGTGATTTCCGGCCAGGTACCCACCAGCCAGATCGGCACCGACGCCTTCCAGGAAACGGACATGATCGGCGTCTCGCGACCGGTGGTGAAACACAGCTTCCTGGTCAGGGACTGCGCGGAAATTCCGGAAACGATCAAGAAGGCGTTTCACATCGCCACCACCGGGCGGCCCGGGCCGGTAGTCATCGACGTGCCCAAGGATACGACAGACCCGGACATGACCGCGCCCTACGAGTACCCGGGGGCGGTGAGCATGCGCTCCTACAAACCGGCCCTGAAGGGCAATGCAAGGCAGATCAGGAAAGCGGCCGCCGCGCTCGTGAAGGCCCGGCAGCCCATCATCTATACCGGCGGCGGGGTCGTACAGGGCAATGCCTGCGAGGTGCTCACCCGCATCGTCAGGCGCCTCGGTTTCCCGGTCACCAATACGCTGATGGGCCTGGGCGGCGTGCCGGGCGACGACGAGCGCTTCATCGGCATGCTGGGCATGCACGGCACCTACGAAGCGAACATGGCCATGCACAATGCCGACCTGATCATGGCGGTGGGCGCCCGATTCGACGACCGGGTGACCAACAACCCGGCCACCTTCTGTCCGGATGCAACCATCATCCATATCGATGTGGACCCGGCCTCCATCTCCAAGATCATCCCGGCTGACATTCCCATCGTCGGGCATGTGCAGAACGTGCTCGGCAGCCTCGAGAAAGCGCTGGACGCGGAAATCGCCAAGGCGCCGGAACTGCCTGACGAGCAGGCGCTCGCCGCCTGGTGGAACCGCATCCGCAAATGGCGGGGGGCGTACGGGCTCAATCACGACCTGTCCCTGGACGGGAACGGCATCGTGCTGCCCCAGCAGGTTATCCAGAGCCTGTACCGGGTAACGGGCGGTAATGCGTTCGTGACCAGCGACGTGGGCCAGCACCAGATGTTTGCCGCCCAGTACTACCGGTTCCCCGAGGGGCGCCGCTGGATCAACTCCGGGGGACTGGGCACCATGGGTTTTGGCCTGCCGGCGGCAATGGGCGTGCAGTTCGCCTACCCGCAGGCCACCGTTGTCTGCGTGACGGGGGAGGGCAGCTTCATGATGAACATGCAGGAGCTCTCCACCTGCCTCCAGTACGGGCTGCCGATCAAGATCGTCTGCGTAAACAACCAGGCGCTGGGCATGGTCAAGCAGTGGCAGGACATGCAGTACGGCGGCCGTCTGTCCCAGAGCACCTACAGCGACTCCCTGCCGGACTTCAAGACCCTGGTGGAAGCCTTCGGCCACGTGGGTTTCCGGGTCGAGACGCCGGGCGACCTGCATGCGGCGATGCAGGAAACCTTCAGCCCCGCGCTGAAGGACAAGCTGGTCTTTCTGGACGCCTGGGTGGACCCGGACGAGCACGTCTATCCCATGGCCATCAAGGGCGGCTCCATGCGCGACATGTACCTGGACAAGATCACCACCAGCCAGCAGGGAGACTACATGTGATGCGCCGCGTCCTCGCCGTGCTGCTGGAGAACGAAGCGGGCGCCCTTTCCCGTGTGATCGGGCTGTTCGCCCAGCGCAACTACAACATCGAGACACTGACGGTGGCGCCAACCGAGGACGAAACGCTCTCGAGGGTCACCATCGTCACCGAAGGGGGCGACCGGAGGATCGAGCAGATCACCAAGCACCTGCACCGGCTGATCGAGGTGGTCAAGGTGCAGGATCTGTCCGAGGCGGATCATGTCGAGCGCGAACTGATGTTCGTCAAGGTGCGCGCGGAGGGCGCCGGGCGGGCGGAGGTAAAGCGCACCAGCGACATCTTCCGCGGCCAGATCGTGGACGTGACCGCGGATGCCTACACGGTGCAGCTCACCGGTGCCAGCGACAAGCTGGAAGCCTTCGTCAGG
This sequence comes from Gammaproteobacteria bacterium, assembly GCA_026713405.1. The sequence continues at coordinate 4,982 of JAPOON010000821.1, read as the reverse complement.
GCCCTTGGCAAAGCGACGGTTCTGGAAGTGGTGCGCTCGGGAGTGTCGGGAATCAGCCGCGGCGACAAGGTGCTGAGCGCCTGAGGCTGCGCGAAGCCGGTCGCATGACGAATTTCCGACGGGGCTTGTGCCCAGCCCAGGCAGCAAGTAGTGAACGGGTGAAAGCTTGTCTCATTTGAAATCCTTGCCCGCGAACAAGAAGCCTGCCGGGATCATGCCCCAGCCCGATAAGAATGCAGTGCCCGGGAGGGCCTTTGACTCACTTGACAACCTTATCCCCGAATATGAGGACTAAAGAGGACTGAACATGCAAGTTTATTACGACAAGGACGCCGACCTGTCGATCGTCCAGAACAAGAAAGTAGTCGTCGTCGGTTATGGATCGCAGGGGCATGCGCACGCCAACAACCTGCGCGATTCCAGTGTGGAGCAGCTTGTGGTTGCCCTGCGAACCGGTTCGGGTTCGCGCATCAAGGCGGAGAACGCCGGCTTCGGTGTGGCCGAGGCGGCACAAGCCACGGCCGATGCCGACCTGGTGATGATTCTCACCCCCGATGAACTGCAGCCGGCACTGTATCGCGATCACATCGAACCGAACCTCAAGGAAGGCGCTGCGCTGGCCTTTGCCCACGGATTCAACATCCACTTCGAACTGATCGAGCCGCGCGAGGATCTCGATGTCATCATGATCGCGCCGAAGGGGCCGGGGCACACGGTTCGTTCCACCTACGTGGCGGGCAACGGCGTGCCGAGCCTCATCGCCATTGCGCAGGATGCGACGGGCCAGGCCAAGAACCTGGCGCTTTCCTATGCCTGCGCCATCGGCGCGGGCCGGGCCGGCATCATCGAGACCACCTTTCGGGAGGAGACGGAGACAGACCTGTTCGGCGAGCAGGCGGTGCTCTGCGGCGGCAGCGCGGCCCTGGTCCAAGCGGGGTTTGAAACCCTGGTGGAGGCGGGCTATGCGCCCGAGATGGCCTATTTCGAGTGCCTGCACGAGCTGAAGCTGATCGTCGACCTGTACTACGAAGGCGGCGTCGCGAACATGTGGTATTCGGTGTCCAACACCGCCGAGTACGGGGGCCTCACCCGGGGTTCGCGGATTGTCACCGACGAGACCAAGGCGGAAATGAAGCGTATGCTTGAGGAAATCCAGAGTGGCGTGTTCGCCCGGGAGTTCGTCGGCGAGAACCAGGCGGGCGCGCCGGGCATCAAGGCGCGGCGCCGGCTGACGGCTGCCCACCAGCTTGAAACCGTGGGCGCCAAACTGCGGGGCATGATGCCCTGGATTCAGGAGAACAGGCTGGTTGACAGGGCGAAGAACTAACCGCACGCATGGCTGATCCGGACAAACCCAGGCTACGGTCGGTAGACCAGGCCTTTCGCCAGGGCGAGCCTTCCGACCGGAAGGGAACCGTTGGCGAAGGTGCGACCGAAAGTTCTGCGGATGCTTCACCGTCGGGTTCTTCGTCAACCGCCAAGCTCCGTGCCGCAGCAGCCCGCCGCCGCGGCATCTACCTGTTGCCGAACGTCATCACCACCGGTGCGCTGTTCGCCGGTTTCTACGCCACAATTGCCGGCATGAGCGGCCGTTTCGGAGCCGCCGCGCTCGCCATACTGGCCGCGATCATTCTTGATACGGCGGACGGCCGGGTGGCGCGAATGACGCGCACGCAGAGCAATTTCGGCGCCGAATACGACAGCCTGTCCGACATGGTGGCCTTTGGTGTCGCACCCGCCCTGGTCGCGTTTCACTGGGGCCTCGCCAACCTGGGACAGATCGGCTGGGTGGTCACCTTCACCTACATTGCCTGCACCGCGCTTCGGCTTGCCCGATTCAACACCAACGGCGACCTGACCAGCTTCAAGGGCCTGCCGTCGCCGGCTGCAGCGGCGGTCATCGCCTGCACGGTATGGGTGTGGGAAGCCTATGCCGTCGGGGAGCGAACCCTTTTCGCCTCCTCCATGTTGGGGCTCATCACCACGGCCATCGCGCTGCTCATGGTCTCGAATTTCCCCTACTTCTCGCCCAAACGACTCGGCCTGAAGGGGCGGGTGCCGTTCGTGACCATGGTGCTCGTGGTGCTGGCGTTTGCCGTGCTGCTGGCGGATCCGCCGAGCATCCTGCTGGCAATTTTCTGCCTCTACGCCCTGTCGGCTCCGGCGCAGTTCCTCTGGCAGACATGGCGGGAACGGAACCAGACGGAAAGCGGCACGTCTAAAGAGCAGGATCAGTGAAAACCGGGGCACCGCCGCCCCGAGCCTGAATCACGGACCGGGACAGAAGGACGCCACAGGAATGCTAGTTCGCTCCACCGATGCAAACGGGATCAGGAATTCGGAGATAACGCCCGAGTCCGTCTACCGCTCCCGGCGCGGATTTGTCCGGGACCTCGGGCTTGCCATGGGGGCGGGCCTCCTGGCCGGGGCGCCGCGATTGCTTGCGAGTGTCCCGGATGCCGGTCTTCCCTCCGAGGACGAGCCGCTCACCCCCGAGTCGATCGTTACCGGCTACAACAACTTCTACGAGTTCGGCACCGACAAGGAAGACCCCGCCAGGCACGCCCACAACATGACCATCGAGCCGTGGACGGTGGAAGTGGCGGGCGAGGCGAAGAAAACCGGTCGCTTCGCGCTGGAGGACCTGGTGCGGGGCCTCACCGAGGAAGACCGCGTATACCGTTTCCGCTGCGTCGAGGCCTGGTCCATGGTGGTGCCCTGGCGGGGCATCCCGATGCGGCAGGTTCTCGAGCAGTTCGAACCCAACGGCAATGCGAAGTATGTCGAATTCACCACGCTGCACCGGCCCAGCGAAATGCGCGGCCAGCGGTCGCTGTTCAGCGGCATCGACTGGCCCTACGTGGAAGGCCTGCGCATGGACGAGGCTTACCACCCGCTGACCCTGATGGTTACCGGGGTATACGGCAAGGAACTGCCCAATCAGAACGGCGCGCCCTGGCGGCTGATGGTGCCGTGGAAATACGGGTTCAAGTCGGTCAAGTCCATCGTCAAGATCCGTTTCACGCGGCGCGAGCCGAAAAACACCTGGAACCTGACGGCGCCGAACGAATACGGTTTCTACGCGAACGTCAACCCGCAAGTCGACCATCCGCGCTGGAGCCAGGCCACGGAAAGACGCTTGCCGAGCAGTTTTTTCGATCCCAACCGGCGGCCGACGCTGCCTTTCAACGGCTATGCCGAACAGGTCGCCGGGCTTTACTCGGGCATGGACCTCGCCCGGTACTTCTGATCTCGTCAGACAGGATCGCCGGCAAGTGAGGCGTCACGGCAAGGCGATTCAACCGTTCGCGGAGATGTTCCGTTGAGCGTTCGAACGCTCAAGGTCCTTTCATTCGTCCTTCTCAGCCTGCCGCTGGCCTGGCTGGTGTACGCCATCGCCGGAGAGTTGCGCAGCCCCGGCTCTACGCTCGGTGCAGACCCGGGCGAGGCGGTGCTGCTGCACCTGGGAGAGTGGGGGCTGCGTGCCCTGTTGCTGACGCTGAGCGTATCGACCATCAGGCGGCGCCTGGGCTATACGCCGATAATGCGGGTGCGGCGCATGGCGGGCCTCTTCGCCTTCACCTACATCGCGCTGCACTTCCTGTTCTACCTCTGGTTCTTCACGGAGTTCGACTTCGGGCTGATTGTCGAGGAACTGGCCGAACGGCCCTACATCACCGTGGGATTCGCTGCCTTCGTAATCCTGGTCGCGCTGGCCGTGACTTCAACGAACGGTTGGCAGCGCCGCCTGCGCCGGCGCTGGCAGCAGCTGCACCGGTTCGTTTACGTGGCCGCGGCGCTGGGGATACTGCACTTCTGGTGGCTTACCAAGGCGGGTTACGGGGAAGTTCTGGTCCATGGGACCTGGCTGGCGCTGCTCTATGTTGACCGGCTGCAGGCGGCCAGGGCAAGGCGTTCGAGACGAAACGCGCAGGCGGCCTGAGCGCATTGGCGGCGCGCACATTTGCACCGGGCGCACATAAGCGTCCGGGACCGTGCGCGTTAGACCTCTTGTTCGCGGAACAAGGTTGTCAAGGGAGTCACATTCCCTCCCGCTGGCCGTTTTCTCGTCGGCTGGGGCGTGACCCGGTCAGCCCCTGCCTCTTATGACCCGGCCGGGGCGCGCCCCGGTATCCTCGTCGTCCTGCCTCGTCATCACGCCGGAGACGAAGGTGTTCAGGTAGCCACTCGCCGATTGGAGTATGCGGCTGCCGCCCGCGGGCAGGTCGTTGTGTACTTCCAGCCGGCCGAGTTGCAGATTGTCCAGGTCGAAGAGGTTCAGGTCCGCCCGCTTGCCGACCTCGATGCTGCCCCGGTCGTGCAGGCCGAACAGGTCGGCATTGCTGAGCGTCTGCTTGTGCACGATCAGTTCCACCGGCAGCCTGCGGCCTTCGCTGCGGCGAGCCCAGTGCGTCAACTGGTAGGTGGGCATCACGCCGTCGAAGATCAGGTTCACGTGGGCGCCCGCATCCGACAGCCCGATGGTGGTGTGCGGGTGGCGGAGCATTTCTTCGAGCACGCCGAAGGTGTCGTTGCTGTAGTGGCCGCCCAGGACGATGGCGAAACGGTCGCCGTCGCCGGAGGTGAGATAGTCGTACATGAAGCCCGCGATGTCCTGACCCGCCTCGGCCGCGAGCGCGCCCATGGTGCGTGACGGGTCGGGTTCGTAATCGATCGGCAGGTCGATCGGGTACATGATCGGCGCTGCCATGGCCAGCAAACCGTAGATGTTGGCCATGGTGCCGGGTCGGTCCGGCGGTAAGTCCTTGTCGGCGAGTATCGCCGCTTTCACTTCCGGCCTGCGCAGCTGTTCGAGCAATTCGGGCAAGGGCAGGCGGGACAGTTTCAGGTAGGTCTCACGCCGCTGGAACATGTGATAGGAGCGCAGGCTGGTGACCAGGCCGATGGGGCGGCTGGGCACCTGCGGGCGCCGGACCCGGCCGGATTCGTTGGCGCGGTCCACGATGGCGGGGGAGGTGCGG
>JAPOON010000820.1 GCA_026713405.1 Gammaproteobacteria bacterium | reverse complement strand
GCCGAACCAGCGGGCGTCCGCGTGATAGGTGTCCGCCAGCACTGAATTCAGGCGCTGCTCCGGTGCGGCCGCCAGTTCCCGCAGGGAGTCGTAGGCGCGCCGCTTGTTGGCCATGTGCCTGCCCGCGTCACTCATTTGCGGCAGCCCGTCCGCTGAATTGGATGCGGAGACCCGCCCGGGTGCTACGGGGAGGGGCCGCCAACGGCGACAGCATCATGGCACCACTCGATTTGTGCATTCCGTTCGTCCCGGTCCCGCTTTAGCGGCCGGCGACTATGGCGTGATTTCGCGCTCACCGTCAACAGAGGAAAGCGGGCAGACACATTACGCGGCCGCTACCGCGATGGTCGACCGTACAAGCCGGACTTTCTGGGCGCGGTCAATCCGAATACAGTACGCCGTCGCGACAACGCCGGACGTTACACGGATGAGCAGCAAGGGAACAACGCCTGACGGGATGCATGCCCCGGTCAGACGGAATAGCAGTGGCCGGGAGCGGACGTGACCGGTTCGAAAACCTCATCCTCGAATGAACGTTCCGGCGGTGCCTACGGCCCCGGCTCCGACATTGTCGATTTCATTCTCGGCATTACGTTTGAAATCTGGGAACAGCGCGGTATCGAACTGATCCACGACTACTACGCGGCGGATGTCGAGGTATTCAGCCTGGAAGGCCCCGTCTTCGGCGCACAGGCCATGGTGGACGGCACCCGGGCAACGCTGAACGCCTTTCCCGACCGATTGCTGATCGGCGACAACGTGGTGTGGTCCGGGAACCGGGAAAGCGGCTATTACTCCTCGCACCGCATCACCAGCCCGATGACCAACCATGGGCCGAGCGCCTTCGGGCCGGCAACGGGCAAGCGCGTAGGTGTCACCAACATCGCCGACTGCGTGGTGGAGAACGGCGTCATCACCCGGGAGTGGCTGTTGCGGGACAACCTGGCCCTGGTCCGCCAACTGGGCATCGATGCAATGGACGCTGCCCGCCGGCTCGCCGCCGGCCTCGATGAGCGCAGCCGCGAATGGCTGCGCGCGGAGACTATGCGCGTGAACCGGGCGGCATCCCGTGCAACGGCAGCCAAACGGGCAAACCCCGGGCTGGCGCCGACAGCGGGCCAATCGACCCCGGGACCGGCGTCCGCGGGGCAGCAGGGCCCGGCACCGGGAGTGAACACGGCGCCGCACGACGCCCACCCGGCTGCGGAGTTCAACGCTGAAATATTCGCCAGGCATCTGCTCGGCAGCCTCTGGGAAACCCGGCCGGCCGCGCAACCGGAAGACCGATACGCGCCTTACGCGGTAATGCACCGGTCTCCGGTCGAGCGATATTCCGGCCGCGAAGCCATACTCGACCACTACGCGGATCTCAGCAGGGCCTTCGGCAATCCCCGGGTGTCCCTGGACCACGTTGCCTGCCAGCCTTTCGGCAGCGGCGGCTGGGATATCGCCGCCCGCTGGACCCTCGCCGGCGAACATGCCGGCACCTTCTGCGGACTGGCAAGAACCGGCAAACCCGTATTCGTCCTCGGAGTCAGCCACTGGCGAATTGCTGCGCAACGGGTCGCCGCCGAGTGGACGGTGTTCGACCAACTCGCAGGGCTGGGCCAACTGCGGGATTAACCGCATGCGAACTCGCTGCCCGGGGCAGGCATTCGTCCCACAGAAGCGAAAGAAACGCATGGAGAATCGTTCCGTGAAAGCTTCCCCAACGGCGGCCCGGAAACAACCCATTCGATGCAAGTCAGCCCCAGAGCCGGTCGCTGGCGCGCTTCGCTCCTTCGGCGAGGCTCTCGAGCTTCGCATAGACGATGTCGGGGTCCACCGCTCCGAAACCGGCGAACGTGGAGAAGCCGCAATCGGATCCGGCAATGACCCGCTCGCGGCCGACGATATCCGCAAAACGGCACACCCGCTCCGCGATCAACTCGGGGTGCTCGACGAAGTTGGTGGTGGAGTCGATAACGCCGGGCACCAGGATACGGTCGTCCGGTATGGGCATCCGCGAGAGATCCTTCCACTCATGGGCGTGCCGGGGGTTCGCCGACTCGAACAGAAAGGCCCCGACGTTGGCTTTCAGGGCAATGGGCAGCACCATGGACAACGGCGCATCGCAATGATGCGGCCCCTCGTAGTTGCCCCAGCAGACGTGCAGCCGCACCCGGTCGGCCGGAATGCCCGCAAGGGCGTGATTGAGCGCTTCCACGTGCAATTCCGCCAGCGCCCGGTACTCCGCGTCGGACTTGTCCTTGAACATCATGTGCCGGCCGAGGCCCAGGTCGGGCGAGTCCAGTTGCAGGACCAGGCCCGCCCCGACAATGGCCCGGTACTCTTCCGCCATGGCATTGGCCAGCGCTTCCAGGTATGCCTCGTGGTCCGGGTAGTGGTTGTTGGGCTGAAACAGCGCGATCACGCCGGGTGAGGCTGCGTTCATGAACCCTTCGGCCGGCCGGTGCCGCTCGAGCGCGGTCTTGAAGTTGGCAATGTCCAGGCCCACCGGCCCCATGTCCTTCACGGCGATCTCGCCGATGCAGCACGGGCGCCGATAGGTGGGCGTGCCGCCGGACGCCGCCTGCCGCGCGAGAAAACCGGGGAACTCTTCCAGGTCGCGCGGGGGTTCGCGGGCGCTGTCACCATCGAAGCCGGTGATGCGGTCCTTGATGTAGGTGGCGTAGCTGATCTTGCTCATCTCGCCGTCGCTCACCACGTCGACCCCGCTTTCGACCTGGCGGGCGACCACGGCATCCACGGCAGCGGCGATCACCCGGTCTCCGTCCGGAGGACCCTGGCCGTCCTCCCGGGCGAAGACCACGTCGGTCACAGCCTTCGATCTGGGCAGGCTGCCCACGTGAGTGGTCAGTATCCGGTCTTTGCTCTGCTGCACGGTTTGTTCCTCGAAGTGGGGGCGGAATGCCCGCTCAGTGCCATGACGCCGTCCGTCTTCGCGCCTCTTCTATCGGCTGTTATCGGCTGTCGGCGAGGCGGGCCGAACCGCCACGAATGGGAACGCCCGAGAAGACCCGCTTCTCGGGCGGCAACTCCGAATCCTCGATGCGCTCGAGCAGCATGGAAACGGCAGCCTCGGCCATCCGGGCGACCGGCTGGGATACCGTGGTGAGGCGGTAAGCGGCGTAGGCGGCGGGGCCGACACCGTCGAATCCGACCACGGATACATCGGCAGGCACATCGAGCCCGTGAACCGAGCGCGCCTCGTCGATACAGCCGATGGCCATCATGTCGTTGGCGGCGATCACCGCATCCGGCGGCCCGCCGAGTTGCTCCACGATTCCGGCGAACCCTTCCCGCCCGCTGAGGTAGCCGTAGTCGCCGGTCACCACCGCGACATCGTCGATGCCCAGTTCCCGGAGCTTGTCAATTGCCCCCAGTGTCCGTTCCGTACTGACCGGAGAATCCTCGGGACCGGAGATGATGCTGAAACGCCGGTGACCCGCTGCCACGAGTTCGCCGGCCAGCCAGCGTTCCCCCTCGGCGTGATCGCAGCGCACGGCGTTCACCGACGGTTCACCCGGCGCCCGGTTGTAGAAGACGACCGGAATGCCGGCGTTGTCGAAGGTGCGCAGTTGCTCTCCCGTCAGCATGGCGGCGGTCACCACGCCGTCGACCCGGTACTGCAGCACCTGGTCGAGCGCCGCGGCGGTGTCGCCTTCGGTTTCCAGTGCGAACAGCAGCACCCGGATACCGCGGCTGGAGAACCGTTGCGTCAACTCGACGAGCACCTCCGGGTAGTTCAGGTTGACGAGCTTGGAAATGATGACGCCCACCATGTTGGAGCGCCGGGTGATCAGGCCCCTGGCAATGGCGTTGGGCCGGTACCCGACCTGCGCCGCCGCATCCATGACCCGGCGGCGCATGTCGGCGGAAGCACTGGCGCCCGGCTTGAACACCCTGGACACCGCGGACTGGGACACCCCCGCGAGTCGCGCCACATCGTAGGAGGTGGCCCGCCGCTGCGAGCGCCCACTGCCCGCGGGCTGTTTTCCGGTGTCTTGCGGTTGCGCCAATTCCCTTCCCGCCCCTGTGCCTATCACTCCGGATGCTATAGCAATCTTGAATTCCCATGCAATAAAACACTGCGGCAAAGGGCCTGCCATGCAGGTTCAGAGCCTGACATCACCCGCGGGGCCCGGATCGCAGCCACAGCTGAATCGCGCTTCGAATCCCTATAACTTTATGAAATATTTGGTTTTTTCTCCTCCGATGTCAGATCACGCACGGCGCCCGGTGTCACTTGCATTCGCAGTACCGTTGTTGTTTCATCCGTCGGGTACGGCCGTCGCGACTATCCTGGCGGTTTCGCCGGCGCCAGCGCCGAAAGGGGCTTGCCAGGCTGGTCCATCAAGGTGGCCGCCGACTTTGCAAGGGTGGCGCCTGGATCGACGGATGTTCAATCGGGGGACGGGAGGCACACGCACTTGAGCGAATTCGGCGCGCTGAACTGGTCCATCGTGGTCGCCTACATCGCCGGCAACCTGGTGCTGGGCTACTTTCTGAGCAAGCGCGTCCAGACCGCAGAGCACTACTACCTCGGACGCCGGACAACGCCCTGGTGGGCGATCGGCATATCGGTGGTCGCCACCTACTTCGGAGCGCTCACCTTCCTGGGCGGCCCCGCATGGTCGTACACCGAAGGCTTCTCCGTCATCTTCATCCACATCAACTATCCAATCGCGATCTTCGTGGTGGTGACGGTTTTCCTGCCGTTTTTCTACCGGAGCGGCGTCGCTTCCATCTTCGACTACCTGGAAAACCGTTTCGGCCTCACCTCGCGCACGGTGATGTCGGCGGTCTTCCTGTTCGGTAACATCGCCTACTCGGGCATCATGCTGTATACCACGGCGCTGGTGCTGGAGTTCATCACCGGCATCGGAGTGGTGGACGCCATCCTCATCGTTGCGGTGGTGGCCGTCACCTACACCATGCTCGGCGGCGTTTCCGCGGTGATCTGGACCGATGTCATCCAGGCATCGATCCTGTTCATCGGCGCCGTGCTGACAGCGTTCCTGCTGATCGGCGCGCTGCCGGAATCCCTGCCCGCCACCCTGGATGCGCTGAAGGCCGAAGGCAGGACAGACCCGTT
>JAPOON010000819.1 GCA_026713405.1 Gammaproteobacteria bacterium | reverse complement strand
GTGTGCGCACAGACCCCGCCGACCACGCCCCCGCGGCCCCCCCGCTCGCCCCGCCCCGCGGCGCCGCGGCCATGGCGGGAGTGGGCGAGCCGAGGCTGTTCGAAAGCACGCTCTACTGGGTCGAAAACCGCCCGGCCGAGGGGGGCCGCGTAACGCTGCTGAAGGCAGAAGGCGAATCGACCAGGGAATTGACGCCCGAGCCCTGCAACGTGCGCAGCCGTGTGCACGAATACGGTGGGGCAGCCTACCTGCCCACGCGCGATGCCGTGTACTTCGTCAACGCGGGCGACCAGAACATCCATGCGGTCGACGGCGGCGGCGCGATTCGCCCGATTACCGACTCCGGGCCCGGCACACGGTATGCCGACCTCTGTGCCGACCCCGGCCGTGGGCGGATCATCGCCGTCACCGAAATGCACCGGCAGGGAAAGCACCCGCTCAATGCGCTGGCCGCCGTGTCCACGGAAACCGGCCAGGCATCGATTCTGCACCAGGGCTACGACTTCTATGCGTCGCCCACCGTGTCGCCCTCCGGCAACGAGATTCTCTTCCTTGCCTGGGACCACCCCAACATGCCCTGGGACGGGACGCAGCTGCTGCGCGCGCCCCTGCAAGGTCCGGACATCGGGCCGCTGACACTGGTCGCCGGCGGCGCGCGGGAGTCCGTATTGCAGCCGTCCTGGCTCGACGACAACACGGCGCTCTACCTGAGCGATGCCGGCGGCTTCTGGAACCTGTATCGCCTGGACCCGGCGGGCGCCGAGCCCGTCCTGGAGGACGACGCCGAATACGCCGGCCCGCCCTGGCAGCTCGGCAACCGGGACTACGCCGTTCTGAACGAACGATTCGTCGCAGCCCGGCGCCACTGCCAGGGTGAGCAGAGCCTGGTGCTGATCGATATTGAATCCGGGTTCGCCAGCCCCTTGCCGGATACGTGCACCGAGTACAGCCACCTTTCCGCGGACGGCAACAGCCTCTATTTCCTGGGGACCCATGCCAATGCCACCGGCGAACTGGCACGCTACGATGCGGGCTCCAGGCGCCGCACCTCGCTGGTGCCGGGCCCGCTTCTCGACTTCGACGACAAGTGGCTCAGCCGGCCGCGGCATATCGAATACCGGACCCGGGACGGCGGCAGCGCCTATGCCTGGCTGTACCTGCCCCCAGGCTGTGCGGCGCCTCCGACGGGCGGCAAGCCCCCGCTGCTGGTGACCACCCATGGCGGACCCACCGGGGCTGCGTCTTCCGTATTGCGCCTGCCGCTGCAGTTCTATACCAGCCGCGGCTGGGTCGTGGCCGACATCAACTATCGCGGCAGTACCGGATACGGCAGGCACTACCGCGATGCCCTCAAGGGGAAGTGGGGCGAGCTGGACGTAACGGACTGCGTGGATGCGGTGAACCATCTCATCGCCGAAGGGCTGGTGGACCCGGGGCGCATCGCCATTTGCGGCGGCAGCGCCGGCGGGTACACGACCCTGCGTGCCCTGACCACGCAAACCGTGTTCCGCGCCGGCGCCAGCCACTACGGAATCGGCGATCTGGGGGCCCTGGCCGACGACACCCACAAATTCGAATCCCAATACCTCACCGAACTCGTCGGATCGCGCGAGACGATGATCGCGCGGTCGCCCATCCATCATCTCGACGGGTTCAGTTGCCACGTCATCTTTTTCCAGGGCTCGGAAGACAGGATCGTGCCGCCGAACCAGGCTCAGTCGATGGTCGCGGCGCTGAACAGGAAGGGCATTCCCGTCGCCTATCTCGAGTTTCCGGGCGAGGGCCACGGCTTCCGGGAGGGAGCCAACATCGCCCGGGCCATCGGCTCGGAATACGCTTTCTTCTGCCGGGTGTTCGACATGCCCGTCGATGAAGACCTGCCGGATGTCAGGATAGAGAACCTGTGAGCACGGCCCGTCACGTCGCCGTCCTGCAGGGAGGCGCCTCCCACGAAGCCGGGATTTCCCGGGTTTCTGCCGCGGGAGTCGTGGACGCGCTGCGCTCCGAAGGCCACCGGGTCGACCTGATCGAACTCGATCGCACGGCCCCGGAACAACTGGACCGGCTGCGTCCGCATGTGGTTTTTCCCGCCCTGCACGGACCCCCCGGCGAAGACGGCACTGTCCAGGGACTGCTGGAAATGCTGGAACTGCCCTACGTCGGCAGCGGCGTCCGCGGCAGTGCGCTGGCCATGGACAAGGCGGTCGCAAAATCCATTTTCCGGCGCGCCGGCCTGCCCGTTGCCGATGACCTGCTGATTTCCGCGCACACGGATGCCCGGGAAGCAGCGGAGGCAATTCGCGGCGCCTTCGGAGACAGGGTGGTCATCAAGCCCGTCTGCCTGGGCAGCGCCATTGGCGTGATGCGGCTACCCAACGGTGGCGAACTCGAACAGCCTGTCGCAAGCGCGCTGGAGTTCGGCGCTGCGCTCGTGGAGCCGTTCATCACCGGAAGAGAGGTCACCGTGGGCGTCCTCGACCTGCACGGCGAGGCTCCCGAAGCCTTTCAGACCATCGAGATTCGCACCGCCTCCGACGAGTGGTACGACACCGTCAACCGCTACAAGGCCGGGGCCAGCGAGCACGTGATGCCGGCGCCGCTGCCGGAGCCGGTGACCCGGGACCTGCAACAAATCGCCCTGGACGCACACCAGGCTCTGGGGCTGAGGGATCTCTCCCGCGCAGACTTTCTCGTCGACGACGACGATGCGATCACGCTGCTGGAGGTCAACTCGATGCCCGGCATGACCCCAACCAGTCTCTATCCGGACGGCGCACGCGGTATCGGGCTCGAGTTTCCCGCGCTTCTGAGCGCCTTGATCGAAAGCGCGATTCGCCGGGGAACGTCGCTTTAACTTACGCGAGTCCGACAGGCGCTGCTGCCGCCAAAGTGGCACCAGCACCGTCTCGAAGAAACCCGTGCGGGCCGGATTACAGGTCGTAACCCCGCTCGTTGTGCAGGACCAGGTCGAGGCCTTCCACCTCTTCGTCGGAGGTGACCCGGTTGCCCAGCATCGCGCCCGTCACCTTGAGAATGACGAAGGTCGCTATCGCCGTGTAACCCAGCGTGGCCAGGACAGCGATGACCTGGACACCGAACTGGCTGCCCATGGTCGCCCCTTCGGTGGTGTAGCCCTGGCCGCTGAACACGCCGAGCGAGGTGCCGGCGAATACGGCCGTGAGCAGCATGCCCAGCGTACCGCCGACACCGTGGACGGGGAATACGTCCAGGGAATCGTCGATCCTGAGCTTGCGCTTGATGAAGATGGTCGCGACGAAGCAGACGAAACCGGCTGCCAGCCCGATGATCAGGGCGCCCGCCGGCCCGACGAACCCGGAGGCCGGCGTGATGGTGCCGAGGCCCGCCACCATGCCGGTAACCGCGCCGAGAGCGCTTGGCTTGCCGAAGCGCACCCACTCGCAGACCATCCAGGTAAAGGCGCCGGCGGAAGCCGAAATGTGGGTAACCAGCATCGCCATGGCGGCATCGCCATTGGACGCCAGCGCGCTGCCGCCGTTAAAGCCGAACCAGCCGACCCAGAGCATCCCGGCGCCCGCGATGGTCAAGGTCATGTTGTGCGGAGGCATGGCGTGATCGGGAAAGCCGTTGCGGTTGCCGAGTACCATCGCCGCCACGATGGCC
>JAPOON010000818.1 GCA_026713405.1 Gammaproteobacteria bacterium | reverse complement strand
GACAGGCCGTCGATGCCGCGCGCCACCTCGTCCCGGGGCGTGGTCCGCGCCAGCAGCAGCATCAGGTCGGAGTGTTCGGCCCGGCTCTTCCAGATCTTCTTGCCCTTGACCAGGTAGCGGTCCCCGTCACGCGCCGCATGGGTTTTCAGCGCGCCGGTGTCGCTACCGCTCGTCGGCTCGGTGACGCCGAATGCCTGCAGGCGCAACTCGCCGCTGGCGATGCCGGGCAGGTATCGCCGTTTCTGCGCCTCGCTGCCGTGGCGGAGCAGTGCGCCCATGATGTACATCTGCGCATGGCAGGCCGCGCCGTTGCAGCCCGCGCGCTGTATTTCTTCCAGGATTGCCGCCGAAGCCGACAGCGGCAGCCCGGAACCGCCGTATTCCTCGGGAATGAGGGCGGCGAGATAACCGGCGTCGGCGAGCGCCTTGACGAACTCAGACGGGTAGGCCATCTCCCGGTCGAGCTTGCGCCAGTACTCACCGGGATACTGTTTGCAGAGCTTGATGACTTCCTCGCGGATTTCGGGAAAGTCGGTGCCCTGCAGGCTTGTTGCGGTCATTGGTTTTTCCTTTTGTCGTTCGCACCCACCGGAAATCGGCGACTAAACCTCTTATTCGCGGACGAGGTTGTCAAATGAGTCAAATTTCCTCCCGGTCGCTGCTTTTCAGTCGGGCTGGAGAACTGCCCCGTTTGTCATTCCCGACCCACGGCCGCGGGCGGCTCAGTCCAGAATGCTCTTGTAGGATTGCGAAAACAGATCGCGGCCGATGATCAGTTTCATGATCTCCGACGACCCCGCGTAGATGCGGTCGACGCGGGCATCGGTGAAGATGTTGGCGATTTCGTATTCCATCATGTAGCCGGCGCCGCCGTGCAGTTGCACGCCCAGGTCGACCATTTTCCATTCGATTTCCGCGGTGAGCAGCTTGGCCTTGGCGGCCATGTTCGAGGAAAGGGCGCCTTCGTTGTGCACGGCCACGCAATGGTCGACGTAACACTGCGCCATCTCGATCTCTGCATCCATCTCGGCCATCTTGAACTGCGTGTTCTGCTGTTCGGCCAGGGGCGCGCCGAAGACCTTGCGTTCCAGGCAGAACTGCCGGGTCACATCGAACGCCCTGCGGGCCTGGGCGACGTTGGAAACCGCCGCGATCAGCCGCTCTTCCGCCAGGTTGTGCATCAGGTACTTGAAGCCCTGGCCCGGCTCACCGAGCACATTTTCCTTCGGAACCTTCACATTGTTGAAAAACAGCTCCGCGGTGTCCTGCGCCTTCAACCCCATCTTTTCCAGGTTGGCGCCCCGCTCGAAGCCTTCCATCCCGCGCTCGACCACCAGCAGCACCATGGCGTGCCTGCTTGCGGCCCCGTCGAGCTTGGCCGCCACGATGACGTAATCGGCGTTGATGCCGTTGGAGATGTAGATCTTGGAGCCGTTCAGCAGGAAGTGATCGCCCCGGTCCTTTGCGGTGGTGCGCATTCCGGCCAGGTCGCTGCCGGCATCGGGTTCCGTCATGGCGATGGCGAGGATTTTCTCGCCGCTGACACAACCCGGCAGGAAGCGCTTTTTCTGTTCGTCGTTGCCGTACCGGTCGAAGTAGGGCCCCACCAGGCGGCTGTGCAGGGTGTTGTACCACGCTGCGCAACGCGCCCGCATGGTTTCCTCCATGATGATCTGTTCGAAGCGAAAGTCCGGATCGCCCATGCCGCCGTATTTCTCGTCCGGCCAGATCATCAGGAAACCCTGATCGCCGGCCTTTTTGAAGATTTCCCGGTCGACGATGCCGGCCTCGCGGAACTCCGGCATGCGCGGGACTACTTCCGTTTCCAGGAAACGCCGGTAGGCGGCGCGGAACATTGTTTGCTCTTCGGTAAAATTTCTCATATTAATCAACTGCTTATGAGGTTTTGGGAGGAGAGACAAGAGACCCGTAGTTTACGCCCTCATTGCCCGGGTTTCACGCCGTTGCCCCGGTTCCGGCATCGGCCCCTCAGAAACGCCAGCGCGCGCCCGCCTGAATTACCCAGCCCGAGCGCTCCCAAGGCCGCTCAAGGGTTCTAACGGAGCGATGCCCCAGCCCGACGAGAAGGCAGCGACCGGGAGGGAATTTGACTCATTTGACAAACTGATCCGCGGACAAGGGGTCTAGAAAAGCCCCAGCTGCCGGTCGTCGCCGATCACGCGCTCGAAGTTCAGACCCAGAGTGGCCAGAACCGGTTCCGCCACTGGTTTCACCTGCTTCGCCACATAGTGCTCCCGGTCGGGTTCCGCGGTGAGGTTGTCCAGGGGTTCGGGGCCCGCCAGCGTGATCAAATAGGTGACTACCCGGCCCGGAGCGGTTTTCGATTTTCGCGCGGCAGCAACGTGCGGGGGTGTCTGGGCCGTGTACTCCTCTACCCGCTTGCGCAGCCCTTTCCGATAGACCAGCCAGTCATCCAGTGAGCCTGCGCGCAGGCGGGCTACCAGGTCGCGCAGCCAGTCCTCGATGGGTTCGTCGCGGAAGAGCCGGCCATAGAGTTCCCGCTGCACCTGCTTGGCGAGCTCGGTCCAGTCCCGGCGCACCACCTCCATGCCCGTGAACTCGACGTCGTCCTTTCCCAGGATCCGCCCGGCATAGCGCTTGCGTGCGCCGCCGGTGCCGGCGCGCGTCACGGGCAGGAAAAGCTTCGCGTAAAACTTTTCGAGTTCGAGCTCGAGGCGGCTCTCGACGCGCGATTCCCGTTGGATGTGATCGGCGAGGTCCGCTGTCAACGCCGCGGCCAGCAACGTTCCCTTCTCAATCGCGCCTTCGGCAGCGCCGCCGGAGGCAACGAAGAGGCTGTCTGTATCGCCGTAGAGAACCTGGAACCCCTTGTCTTCGAACCAGCGCTTCGACCAGAGCAGCAGGCGGCGGCCCTGTCCGGTGATGGCGTTGGCGATGGCCGGGTTGTAGAAGCGGCAGGCCGGTGTGCCCAGCACGCCGTAGAAGGAGTTCATGAGGATCTTGATGGCCTGGGAAGCGACCCGGTCGCCGTCCCGCTTGGCCTGCTCCCGCCGTGGAAACAGTTCGTCCAGCATACCCGGGAGAATGCCCGGCGTGCGGCAGAATCGGGCCCCGCCGGCGAGTTCGATGGGGTCGTCCACGGCCGTGACTGGGGCAGCGGTCTCCTGCTTGTCGATGTAGGCCAGCGGATCGATGTTGTAAGTGCGGATGACGCTCGGATACAGGCTCTTGAAGTCGAATACCCACACGCCCTCGTGCAGCCCCGTGACCGGCTCCAGCACATGCCCGCCTGCCTGTGCCGCGTGCACCCGGGAGTCGCTGCTTCTCACACTCGGCGCCACGATGCGCCGCTTGTGGAGTTCCGCAAGGTAGAGGAAGTCGAACGAGGCGATGCTTGCCGCCACCCGGTCGGGCGTCATGCCGGTGAGCCGGCTGCGCGCAACGGCCAGGTTCACCAGGTCGAGCCGCTCGACGATCTCGAGAGCCAGCCGGGCGTCCGTCCGGGCGTAGCGGGCGAACGCCTCCAGGTCGTGTGCATAGTTCCGGAGAATCTCGCCCACCCGGTCATGCGCGTCTCCGGTGAGCGCCTTGCCTTCGCCGAGCACGTTGCGCGCGACCGCATCCAGCGAATATTCGTCCATGCGCACGAAGGCGCCGCGGAGCAGGTCCACGCCATCGAGAACCAGGCGTCCCGGAATGGTGGCCTGGCCGCTGCCGAAATAGCCCCGGGCGGGCCGAATGTTCATCCGGCCGGGTCCACGTCCCAGTGCCGGGGGGAGGCGATGGCGGGCCGCGATCCGTGCCAATACGGGCAGGTCGAAGTCGATGACGTTCCATCCGGTCAGCACGTCGGCATCCAGTTCCCGTACCCGAGCGCTGAAGGCTTCCAGGGCCGCCCGTTCGTTTGCGCAGGCCACCGCCCTTCCGGGCATCTTGCGGCCGGCGCTGTCGACGATATACACCTCGTCCACGCCGCAGCCGTAGAGCGCTATTGCCAGCAGGCGCTCTGCGCGTTCATCCGTCTCGATGTCGAAGGACAGCACGCTCGGCCG